>CAIUVD010000184.1 GCA_903902515.1 uncultured Planctomycetota bacterium
GTCCTGGTCAGCGGATACCCCATCGGCATCCGCCGTCCCGGGACCCCGGACCCCGGACCCCGGACCCCGGACTTCGGAGTTCGACTCCGGACCCCGGACTTCGGAGTTCGACTCCGGACCCCGGACTTCGGAGTTCGACTCCGGACCCCGGACTTCGGAGTTCGACCCCGGACCCCGGACTTCGGAGTTCGACCCGGGACCCCGGACTTCAGCCTCAGAAGAGTGCATAACGTTGGGTCAACGGCAGATCCGTGGCCGGTTCACAGGTCATGTGGACGCCATCGGCGGTCACCCGGTAGGTTTCCGGATCGACGCGGATGTCCGGGGTGGCGTTGTTGAGTTTGAGGTCTTTCTTGCCGACCGTGCGGCAACCCTTCACGGCGACGATCCGCTTGCCAAGACCCAGGGCTAAACCCACGCCTTCCTTGGCGGCAGCGGCACTCACGAACACCAGACTGGTGGGCCCAACGGCCTTGCCGTGGGCCCCGAACATCGGCCGGCCGATGACCGGCTGGGGCGTCGGGATGCTGGCGTTGGGGTCGCCCATGGCCGCCCAGGCGATGAAGCCGCCCTTGATCACCAGATCGGGTTTGGCGCCAAACATGCCGGGTTTCCACAGGACGAGGTCGGCCCATTTGCCGAGTTCTACCGAACCGACTTCGTGGCTGATGCCGTGGGCGATAGCCGGGTTGATGGTGTATTTGGCGATGTAGCGCCGGATCCGGAGATTGTCGATGCCGTCATCGCCCGGGAGGGGGCCGCGTTGGGCTTTCATCTTGTGGGCCGTCTGCCAACAGCGGGTGATGACCTCGCCGACCCGGCCCATGGCTTGGCTGTCCGAGGAGTACATCGAGATCGCCCCGAGGTCGTGCAGACAATCCTCGGCGGCGATGGTTTCGCGGCGGATCCGGCTTTCGGCAAAGGCCACGTCCTCGGGGATTGAGGGATCCAGGTGGTGGCAGACCATCAGCATGTCGAGGTGCTCGTCGATCGTATTGACCGTGAACGGGCGCGTCGGATTGGTGGACGAGGGCAGGATGTTGGGCAGGCCGCAGACCCGGATGATATCCGGGGCGTGACCACCACCGGCTCCTTCGCTGTGGTAGGTGTGAATGGTTCGCCCGGCAAAGGCCGCGATGGAATGCTCCACCGCCCCGGATTCATTGAGGGTATCCGTGTGGATGGTGATTTGGATGTCGTATTCGTCGGCGATCGTCAGGGCGGTATCGATGGAAGCCGGCGTGGTGCCCCAGTCCTCGTGCAGTTTCAGGCCGCAGGCCCCGGCCCGGATAATCTCCGCCAGGCCGGTGGGATCGGCGGTATTGCCCTTGCCGGTAAAGCCGAAATTGAGGGGGATGCCATCCGTGGCCTGGAGCATCAGTCCCATGTCCCGGGGGCTGGGGGTGCAGGTGGTGGCACAGGTCCCGGTCGCAGGGCCGGTGCCGCCGCCGATGAAGGTGGTGATGCCGGACGCCAGGGCTTCCCAGGCCTGCTGGGGGCAGATGTAGTGAATGTGGGTGTCGAGGCCGCCCGCGGTGACGATCATGCCCTCGGCGGCGATCGCCTCGGTATTCACGCCCACCACCATGCCCTTGGTCACCCCGGGCATGACATCGGGATTGCCGGCCTTGCCGATGCCGACGATCCGGCCGTTTTTGATGCCGATGTCGGCCTTGATGATGCCGGTCCAGTCCACGATCAGGGCGTTGGTAATGACCACATCGAGAGCGTCCTTGGGCCCGACCCCCGCGGCCTGGCCCATGCCCTCGCGCAGGACCTTCCCGCCGCCAAATTTGCACTCGTCGCCGTAGGAGGTCAGGTCCTGTTCGACGGTGGCCCACAGGTTGGTGTCGCCCAGGCGCACGCGGTCGCCGGTGGTGGGGCCGAAGAGGTCCGCGTAGGTGCGGCGGTCAATGGGGCGCATGTCAGGGGGCCTCAGTCAAATGGGCGAAACCACGGGCGGCGGCCCGGGCGGGGATATCGGCGCGAACGGCCTCGGTCACGGGGCCCTCCGCCAGGCGGTTGCCACCGCGTACCACGCGGTTTCCAGCGATGGCCACCAGGCGCACCACCTTCGATTCCCCTGGCTCAAAGCGTACGGCGGTCCCGCTGGCGATGTCGAGGCGCATGCCATAGGCGGCGGCCCGGTCGAAGCGCAGGTAGGCGTTGGTTTCGGTGAAGTGGTAGTGGCTGCCGACCTGGATCGGGCGATCGGCGAGATTGGTGACGGTCAGGTCGATGGTCGCCCGACCGGCATTGAGGTCGATGGTGCCCGGGATGGCTTGCACTTCGCCGGGAATCAGGGTCGGGCTCTCCTGGAAACGGGCCAGATCCGGCACCGGCAGGAAACTGCCATAAAGGGCCAGGGCCAGGTCGCCATCATCCGCCGAAATGGGATGGTGAACGGTCACGAGTTTGGTGCCGTCGGGGAAGGTGCCCTCGATCTGGACCTCGGGGATCAGTTCGGCGACCCCTGGCAACACTTGGCGGCGGCCCAGCAGGTGCTGACCGGTGGCCATCAATTGGGCAACGCTGGAAGACCCATCCCGGATCAGCTCCAGCATGACCGTGGCGATCAGGCCCACCGCTTCGGGATGGTTGAGGCGCAGGCCCCGGGCCAGCCGACGCTGGGCCAGGACGCCGACCTGGGTCAGCATCAATTTGTCGAGTTCACGCGGGAGCAGGTGCATGGGGGGCGATCCTTGTCAGGGGCGGCGGCGCCAGGGGGCACCATCCAGCAGGTCAGCGAGGGGGGCGAGGCGGCTGTGGAGCCAGGCCTCGGCCACCGGCCACGCGGGGGCAGCGAGACGCAGCAGCAGGTCATCCCCCTTGGGGGCGGCACCGATCAGCAATCCGCCGTCCCAGGGTCCCGCTCCAGCGGCAGCGACCTCGGCGGCGATGGTGGCGGCGAGGGGCGCTACCTGGGGGCCGGTCAGGAAGAGGGTGGCCAGGACGCCACAGGAGCCGAGACGTTCCCGCAGGAGGTGGGAACGCAGGTCGAGGGCATCCCGTAATAGGGGTTTTCCTCCCCGGTCGACGGTGAGGCGACTGATGCAGCGGGTCAGATCCCAACGTTCCTCCCGGGCCAGGCGGCCGGCCGTCACGGCGTCCAGGAGAACCGCACTGGCGGTTGGGGCGAGGTCAACCCGGAGGGACTGCTCCAGGCGGCTGCCGGCGAAGGGAACCACCGGGTCCGGCAGCCAGGCCAAGAACGCCTGGCTGCCGAGGGTCGCCGTTACCGCGACCTGGGCCACCTTTTGGCCATCACTCCGGTAGACCTTGGTGCTGGCTTGGCTGCCGAGGAACGTCCGGGTGTCGGCCCCCAGATCCAAGGAAAGTCGGATGCTGTCCCCGGCCAGCAAACCGCCGCCATAGGTGGTGGTGAAGCCCCAGACGGCGGGCCCCCTGGCCTGGGTTACCAGGAGTTTCATGGGGTCGCCGACCGCGGCGGTGATCACGGCACTGGATCCGGACACCGAGCGGACGGCCAGGTGGCCGAGGCCAGGACCAATCTGGGGAAGAGGAGCTACCATCACCCCGTTCAGGTGATGCAGGACCGGATGGTCGTCAAGGTAGCGTGATGCAGCAGGCTGATCAAAGTTCACGCACGGCCAATATGCCTCACCGAGAAGCACTTGAACTCTGGGTCGGCAGATCCACATCCAGCAGCATGCGCCACGCCCTCGCCCGTCTGCTCGCCCTCGTGGCGATTCCCGCCCTCCTCTCCGCCCATGAAGGCCATGGGCCGATCGACCTGGGTCATGGCTTCTTTCATCCGTTCGTCGGATGGGATCACCTGCTGGCCATGGTGGCCGTCGGGCTTCTGGCTGCTCAATGCGGTGGTCGGGCGCGGTGGCTCCTGCCCGTGGCATTTGTGGGTGGACTGACGGGGGGAGCCCTGGTGGGCCTGGCGGCGCCCGGGGTTTTCACCGGCATCGACCACCTGGTGGCTGGCACCCTGGTGCTGTTGGGCTTGGCGGTGGCGAGCCGCTGGTCCCAGTCCCTGCCCGTGTTGGTCCCGATGGTCGCCATCTGCGCCGCTGGTCATGGTCTTGCCCATGGCATCGAAGTGCCCGCCGGGGCGTCCTCCTCCCTCTATCTTGTGGGCATGGTGCTGGCGAGCGCCCTGCTCCATGGGGCAGGCCTCCTGGTGGCTCTCAGCACTCGTCAACAAGCCTGGCTGGTCCGCTCGGCGGGCGGTGGAGTGGCCGTGGCCGGCCTGGCGCTCCTGGTGGGGATGGCTCACGGTTGATCTCGATGGCAGATCCCATGCTCCTCCGGCATGCGCGCTGCCCTTCTCCTGATGTTGGTGTGTCTGTGCTCCGTCGGTTGTGATCCGCGTCCGCCGATCACCCGCACCCAGGTCGGCGTAATTGCCGGAAATCTCCAACTTCGGGAGGGGCTCTCCTGGGGTGATCCCCGGGACGTGCAGCCGCCCGTAGAATTTGCCGGTCATCGCTGGTGGCAGGTGACCTACGCCCAGGATCGGATCATCCTCGTGGATGCCGACAGTGGCTGGGCACGCCTCCCGATGCCGGGCTACCCGATCCGTCGCGCGGCGACTCCCGCAGTGAGTACCTCGACAGCCCCCGAAATGGTGGCGGACGGTTCCTGGCTTTTGGTGTTGGAGCCGTCCCTGCGCCGGGAGCCCGCTCAGGAGGGGGCTCTGGAACGGGAGGCCGCTCGTCTCAATGCCCTGGCTGCCCAGACCGGGCTTTATCCTCTTTTTAGTGTTCGCCTGGATCGCCAGGGCCAATCGGCCCTAGTCTATGGTTGGCAGGGAGATCGGGGCATTGCCCAGGATCCACGGGTCGATGCCTGGCTGAAGCTGCGCACCGACCACAAGTTAGCCCGTTGGACGGATCTTTTGGCGGGTACGCCCTAATCAGCGACCGTACTGGGCCAGCGCCTCGATCAGGGCCAGTTCCGCCGGCCAGGGCTGACGGCGCGGATCGGTGATGGCGACGATCGAACGGGTCACCTTGAGGTCCGAGAGCGGCCAGGCCGCCAATTCACCGCGACGAGTCTCCTTGCGGACCGTGGGTTCCGGCAGGATCGCCAGGCCAAGCCCGGCCAATACCATGGCCTTGATGACCTCCGGGCTGTCATGCTCCAAGACCACCTTGAGTTCCACGCCACGCTCCCGCAGGGCCGCATCAAGGACCCGGCGAGTTACGGTTGAGGATGGCAGCAGGACAAAATCTTCCCCTTGGTAAGAAGCAATGCTGCGGCTGCGGCTTGGATGGTTGATCGGCAGGACCAGGACCAATTCCTCGTCCCACAGGCGACGGATCGCCAGTCCCGCAGGTTCCTGTTCCACGGCACACACGGCGACATCGAGATCGCCCGAGACCACCAGTTCAGGCAGGCGTTCACTGGTGCGGCAGACCAGGCGCAGGTTGACCCGGCGATTGGCGGCGAGGTACGGCCTGAGGATGCCGGGCAGGCTGTTGACGGCCACGGATTCGCTGGCCCCCAGACGGATCCGACCGGCCGTGGTGCCATTTGCCGCCGAGAGGTTCGACGACACGCGGGACAGTTCCTCCATCAACGGCCCGGCGCGGTTGATCAGTTCCTCGCCCGCAGAGGTCAGGCGCATGACCCGGCCAATCCGTTCGAAAATTTTGATTCCCAGGGTTTTCTCAAGGCCTTGGACCTGACGGGACAGGGCCGGCTGGGAGAGTTCCAGTTCCTGGGCCGCCTTGGTAAAGCTCCCGAGGCGGGCGACCGTCAATGCGGAGAGGAGTTGATCCGTGGCCGGAAGCTGGTTTTTGCTTAGGCGGACCCCCCGCGAATCCAATCGTGGCGATTCGAGTTTTTGATTTCCCTTGGGCGCCACGGACTCCATCATAATGACCTCACCAGAAAGATGATGTCGATGGGTAAGAAACGGGCAACGACCAGGCCTTCGCGCCACGGCGGAACGCAGCAGGAACACCAGCGGAAGGCGATGGGCAATGATGGTCCTCCGGCGGAGGGGCATTTCGTCCTCGGGAAGCGTGGCGGTGGTCGTCCGGATTCCCGTGCCGCCCCCCGGGGTGAGCCCCAATCCCGCCGTTCCCGACCCCACCCCCAGCCGGCCCGTCGTCCGGTGCCCATGCCGCCCACGGTCGCGGGTTCCCCGTTGCAGTCGGATACGGGCCCTGAGGCCCGCATCCTGGCCGCCCTGGCCAAGGCTCCCACTGCGGTCACCGGCTATCAGCTGGCCGAACTGATGGGCCAGGGAGATGTCCACCGGGACATCTCCAGCATCCTGCGCCGGTTGGTCACCAACGGTCAGGTCCTGGAAGCCAAGCCTGGTCGCTACCAGTTAAGTGGTACCGGTGGCGAATGGGCGGCGACGCTGGTCCTCGAAGTCGGCGTGCTCCACGCCCGGCTGTCGGACCAGCGTCTGATCGCGGTGAATCCCCGGTTCACCATCGGCGCCAAGGCCGATGACGTGGTTCAGGTTCTGATCGGTGAGGATGACCAAGCCCTGGTGACGCGCATCCTGCGCCGGGCCGGTCGCGAAGTCGTCGGCACCATCCAGTTCAAACCGGGCGGCACCGTCCTGGTGTGCGATAATCGGCGCGAAGGTTTCCTGCCGGTGTTCGGCACCTTCCCGGGATTCGATGACCAGTACCGGGCCGGGAACCGCTATGTCGGATCCATTGAGGTGAATTCCCGGGGCGACGCCGGGGTGCAGATCACCCGGGGGGTCACCGCCGATGCGCCCGAGATGGCGGATTTCGCCTACGTCTGTACCGCCCATGACCTGCCGGGTGAGTTTCCGGCCGAGGTCGTGGCCCAGGCCGAGGCCTATCCCAAGAAGTTTCCCAAACTGAAGCGCGAAGACCTGCGGAAGAAGCTGGTCTGGACCATCGATCCAGCCACGGCCAAGGACTTCGATGACGCCATCAGCCTGGAAAAGGATGAGCAGGGCCGGTGGGTCCTGGGGGTCCACATCGCCGATGTGTCCCACTTCGTTACGGAGGGCACGCCCCTCGACCTCGAAGCCGCCACCCGGGGCACCAGTTGCTACCTCATCAATCGGGTCATTCCGATGCTGCCGGAGGTGCTGTCCAACGGCTTGTGCAGCCTGGTACCCAACCAGCCGCGCTACTGCCTGACGGCCTTCCTGACCGTCGATAAGGCTGGCGAGTTGGTCGATACCCGCCTGGCGGAAACCATCATCGATAGCCGCCATCGCTTCACCTATGAAGAAGCGATGGATGTCTTGGTGGGCCGCGACCCCAAGGATAAGTGGCCCGACGATGTGCGCCAAGCCGTGCGCGAAACCGGTGTACTGGCGCAGCAACTGCGTCGCAACCGGGAGAAAGCCGGCGCCCTCAATCTGTTCTCGGTCGAGCACCGCTTCCGCCTGGACGTCGATGGCAACCCCATCGAAGCGACCCAGGAAACCTCCGACGAAAGTCATCAGTTGATCGAGGAGTGCATGCTCCTGGCCAACCGCGCGGTGGCGGCGTGGCTGGAAAAGCAGGGCCTGCCCTGCGTCTACCGCATCCATGAGGAACCGGATGCCGAACGCCTGGAACAGTTTGGCGGCGTTCTGGAAGTCTACGGCAAGGATTCCTCCCGGATCCGCAGCCGCCTGGGCCTGCAGAACATCCTCAAGGAACTGAATCAGGAGCCCCCGGGCACCCGCCTGGTGTTCAATTACCTGTGCCTGCGGTCCTTCAAGAAGGCCGTGTACAGCATTGATAACATCGGCCACTACGCCCTGGCTTTTGGCAGTTACGCCCATTTCACCAGCCCGATCCGTCGTTACCCGGACCTTTTGGTCCATCGCTTGGTGAAGCGCGGCCTGAAACTGGCGGCCTACAAGAAGACCGAAATCCGCCCGATTTACCTCGATGCGCTTTCGAAACAGTCGAGCTACCTCGAACAGCGGGCCGAGGCCGCCGAACGGGATCTCCACGCCCGTAAGTCCTGCCGCTACCTGGCCAAGCGCATTGGTGACGTGATGCCGGCGGTGGTCGTGGGCGCCCACCCGGGCGGCCTGTCCGTGACCCTTCTGGAAACCGGCATGGAGGGCACCGTCCCCCTGCGGGAGCTCAAGGACGACTACTACGATTTCGACCAGAAGACCCTGAGCCTGGTCGGGCGTCGCAGTCGTCGGGTCCTGGGATCTGGCGCGGAGATGGATGTTCGCATCGATGCCGTCGATGTTGAACGGGCGGATGTGGTCTTCGGCATCGATGCCAAGGGCACGCCCGGAAAGACCATTCGTACGCCGATTCCCAAGGGCAAAGCCCCTGTTGCTGCGGTGTCGGCACCCCTGGCCACTCCGGTGGCGAAGGTGCCTGCCCCATCTCCGGCACCGTCGGTCTTCAAGGCCCCGATTCCGGCCCAGAAGGGCCAGGTACCTCGGAATGCGGTGCCGGCTCCTTCGCCAGCGGCTCCGCCAACCGTGACCAAGCCCTCGGTGGTGCGGGCTCCCCTGCCGCCCTACCGTGCTTCGCCGCGTACTCCTTCCCCGGCTTTGCCCACGGCCCCGGTGGCCGATGCCGAACCGGAATTGATCGAAGAGCTCATTCCCCGGGATCTCGACGAACACCCGGATGTGCCGGGGTTCAACAAGCCCCTCCCCATCGATCGTTCCATTGATCGTCGTCGCCTTCCCACCCGCTGGCGGAGTGCCTCCCGCCGGATGGAGGGAGAGGGCAAAAAAAACCGGTAAAGCGTGGGATGCGAGATCCCGGCGGAGTCATCAGGTGGTGACCATCCCTGAGGTCGTCCGAGCGCTCCCCCGCACTCAAGGCAGATGTGCCCTGGGTGTTGGGGGTATGGTTTTGGCGTAGGCGCGCTGGGGGGCTGACCGCCTTCCCGGTCCCCTCAAGTTGAGTCGCGTTGCCGCCGATAGTGTGGAGGTCATGGCCCTGGTACTCGCCACTTCCGCCTCTGCACCGATCACGGATCGGCATTCCCGGCCCCAGGGGAACGGGACCCATCACGGTCGTCCTCGCTCTGGCCGACGGCCAACCACGGTGGATTCGTCGGCGGATCCGGTCGGTGAACCCGACGAGGTGATGGATCCGGTCACCGTCCTGGTGGAGGCCATCACCCGGTTCAACCTGATCCAGGGCGTGGTGGTGAGCGAAATGTCGTCCCAGCGGCGGGAACTCGTCCGCCAGGCCTATCGCCAGGCGGGCCCCCTTGAGGGCGGGGAATCGTCCACGGACGCAAGACCGTAAGGAAGCCGCTTCGGCGGATTTGGTCCCCCAGAATACGGCGGTTCAGCTCGCTCCGGCGGCTTTGAGGCTGGCGACGTACTTCTTGTCGCTCTTCATAATGTGGTTCATCAGCCACGAGCGGAGGAAGTTCATCAACTCAGAGTCGACGGTGGCTTTGCCACTGGCGAAGGCGGCGCCGAAGGCCTTGACCTGGTTGGTCAGGTCCACGTGTTCCTTGACGTGGGCTTGGGTGTCCGGGTAGCCGGCCTTGGCGAACCACTGTTCTTCGTGGGCGAAGTGTTTGACCGTGTAATCGACCAACTGCGTCAGGATTTTTCCCGTCACTTCACGACCCTTTTTCTGGGTCATGGCATCGTAGAGATCGTTGACGTAGACGACCAATTGCTGGTGTTGGGCATCGATGGAGGCGATGCCGGTCGCGAGGGTGCTGTTCCAGGACATGATGGGCATAACGGGCTCCTTCAGGAGGGGATGGCTTCGGGGAGGGGGGATACGGGAAGCGGATCCGGATCGTGAGCCGCCGCGCCCAGGCGACGGGTGAGGTCGGCGATGCGCTGGGCCAGGGACTCCACCTGTTTCGTTTCCTCGGCCAGACGATCGGACTGGCCGGTCAGTTGCTCAAGGCCGGTGCTGATGCAGCCCAGGCCATCACCAGTTTCCTTAATTACCTGGGCCATCTCGGCGGCGGTTGCGGCCTGTTGCTCGACGGCTTCGGCGATGCCCTGGGCGGCGGTCTTGGCGGCCGTGGTACTTGATTCCAGCTGGGCCATCTTAGGTCCGAGGTTGATGACCGTCTGTTCAATGTCGGCGGCAGCTTCGGCCGAGCGTTGGGCCAGCACCCGGACTTCCGAGGCGACCACCGAAAAACCGCGACCGGCATCCCCCGCCCGGGCGGCTTCGATGGCCGCATTGAGGGCCAAGAGCCGGGTGCGCCAGGCGAGGTTGGCGATATTTTTGGCCAGTTTGGTCACCTCGGCGCTGGTTGATCCGACCGAGAGGGCAATTTCTGCGGCGGATCCCACTTGCTCGGCCATGTGGCGGCCGTTGGCGGCCAGGGTGGCGATGCTACGCGACATGGCCTCGGCATTGGTGTTGAGGCTTTCAATTTGGGCCACGCCCTGACAGGCCCCAAAGGAGGCCATGCCCGTGGTGGCCTGGGCATCGACGGTCCCGGCCGCCAGTCGTTGCCCGATGCCCAGCAGTTCCTGGTCCAAGACCTGGAGTTGTCGGGTCGCTTCATCCCGGTCGTGGTGCTGCCGTTCCGCACGTTCGGGAGGCCACGAGTCGACTTCCCCGGCTTTGGCCAGCCGATGAATACCATAAATACTCCAGACGGTGCACAGCCATCCACTTATGGCGAGGCTGGCGACCATCATGGGCATCCACGGACTGGGATTCCACCAGCCGACCAGGATGGCGAGGGTCAGGCTTCCGCCGGCAAGGACGGCACGGATGGTCGGGGCAGGAGACATGCTTACCATCAACATACCCTAATATCCGAATATCTGTCAAGTCATGCTGGATCCAAGTCTATTTTCTGTAAATCAACGAAAGTAAAACTGCATCGTATCCTGAAAACGGAGCCCCTATGCGTCTCATCTCCTGCACGCTTCTCTCCCTGCTCAGCGTTGGCCTGGTGGCCGCAGAAACCTTGCCGGCCCACCTGCCGGGTGAGGTATCCGCGGAAGAGATCCTCAATGGAGCGTATCCCTTTCCGCCATCTCCGAAGGTGGATGTGCCGGTGTTGGCCGAGGGTTTTGCGGCGGAGCGCCTCGGGACCGTGCCGGCCCCCGGCGTTCATCCGCGCATCCTGATCAGCCCGGATCAACTGCCGGAGCTGCGGGCCCGCCTCGCCGCCAGTCCCCTGGGCCGGACCCTGCGGGCTCAACTTGATGAGCGAACCGCCATTTTCACCAAAGCGGGCACCTGGGAGAAAGCCTTCCACGAAGCCCTAGTGGCCGGGGAAGGCGCCAAGGCCCTGGGCATCTACGAAGCCAACCAGCCCGAGGCGGCCAAGAAGTCCGGGCATTACCAGCCCTATCCCCTCTACGCCCTGACCCTCGACGCCTTCGGCGCGCTTCTGGATAATGACCAGGCCCGGGGGGAACGGGCTGGCCAGGCCCTGGCGGGTTATGCCGGGATGCTCGCGCCCCTGGTGGATCGGGCTCTTCAGGTGCCCCTCCACGACGACCTGTGGCGGGCCAAGGTCCAGGGGCCGGTGACCGGCAAATGGAGCGAAAGTCAGGGCCTGCGGGATCTGATGGGCTACCACCTCCTCGGCTACGCCTACGACTTTGCCGCCCCGTGGATGTCCGAGGCTCAGCGGGCCCCGGTGCGGTCGGTGATTGCCCGGACCACCGCTGGCCGCCTGTGGATGGGCGGGCGCCTGCCCCACCACTTCCGCAATTGGAACTGGTGCGCCGTGGGCCTGGGGCAGCCCCTGTTGGCCCTGGCCATTGAGGGCGAGGAGGGCTACGACGCCCGGGTGCCAAAACTGGGCGCCGACATCGCCCGGGACTACCTGACCTACGGCATCAGCCCCAGTGGCTCGTCCACCGAGGCGGTCGGCTACACCCAATTCGGTTTTGTGTGGGCTAATCCGTTCCTCCTTGCCATGGCCCGGCGGGGTGACCAACCGTTTACCCATGGCCACTTCCGGAACATGTTGTCGTGGTACGCCCACAGCATGGAGGCGGATGGCACCACCTGGACCAGTCACGGCGATGGCGGTGACACCGGCCCGAGCCTCGGCACAGCCCTCCTGTGGAAACACGTGCTGCCGAACGATCCCCTGGCGGATTTCACCCTCCAGCGCGTCACCGCCAGCCTGGGTGACAAGATTGGCAAGGTCCACCAGCACATCATCGAGCAGATGATCCTGGTGGGGGATGCCAGCCCCACGGATTACCAGGCGGGCAAGGCCCTGGGCCTGCCGACGACGTTCTTTGACCCCGTACGCAGCAGCCTCATCGCCCGCGATGCCTGGGGCCCCACGGCCACCATCCTGCAGTTCGAGTGCCGGACGGATTCCGTGGGCGCCAGCCACGAGCACGCGGATCGCGGCTCCTTCACCTTCAGCGCCCTGGGTCGGTCCTGGGCCAAGGACTACTTCCGGTCGGTCGAATCCCGCCACCACAATGTAGTCCTGATTGACGGTCGTGGCCAGGGCTTCTGGCCTGGCCCGGGGACGTGGCTGGGCCAGGTGGATTCGCCCGTGGCGACCATCGCCGCCTGCGATGCCGCCGACGCCTACCGGTGGTTCTGGCCCAAGCAGATCAAGGCCGATCCCGTGGATTCGGCGGCCAGCCCGCGATTCGGCTTCGAGCGGTGGGCTTCTTACCAGGAGGAGGCCAAAGCCTTCCAAGCTGCCTATGGTCCCGGCCCTTATGAACGGGACGACCGCCCCTCGGTGGTCGCTCACTGGAAGGGTTTTGCCGAAGTCGGCGGCGGCCCGCGCATGTGGGATGAAGATGGGTGGCCCGTGCGCCTGCCCCACAACCCGGTCCAGCGGGCCTTCCGCACGGTGGTCTTTGGCAAGGGGGCCCAGCCCTGGTTGCTGGTGGTCGACGATCTGCAAAAAGACGACCAGGAGCGCCTCTACGAATGGGGCATGATGACCGGGGCGAACACGGAATTGGCGAAACTGGAGCAGAAACCTGACCGGGCGGACCTGCTGCTGGTGGATGCCACCGTTAAACGGGACGCCAACGGCCAGCCCAAGCCCGTGACGGGGGATCGGGCCTTAGGCGTGGCGGTGTTGCGGCGCAACGTCCCGGCCAAGATGGCCGACTACGACCGCCTGCCCTCCATCCGTCTCGAAGCCTATGAGCGCAAGGACACCACCGGGCCCGACGGTCGCAGTTTCGGCGTCGATCGTCGCCTGATCATTCCGACCCGGGCGGTGGCTCCGAATTTCGTGGTCCTCCTCCAACCCCAGCGGATCGGCACGGAGGCTCCCAACGCGGCCTGGAATCCTGAGGGGACGGTCCTCACCATCGGCAGCACCACCGTAACCTTCACCCCCGGGAAGGACGGCCGTACCCGCCTGGCAGTGCAGGATGGCCCGACCCTGACGGCCCTGCCGGAGTGACGGCCTAGCGGCCGTTGCGCAACTTGGACTGCTGATCCTCCGTGAGATCTCGGGGGGTCGGCGGGGTGCCGGCCTTGACCTGGGCCCACAGCCGGGCGAGGTCGTCCCGCAGGGGGGCCTCAACGTTAACTGTCATGGGCTTCAGGGGGTGGGCGAAGGCCAGGCGGGCGGCATGGAGGGCCTGACCCGGCAGTTCCGCGCAGGGCTGGCCATAGCACCAGTCGCCCACCAGGGGATGTCCGGCGTGGGCGGCGTGGACGCGGATCTGGTGCTGGCGGCCGGTGTGCAGTTTCAGCCGCAGGAGGGCGAAGCCGGGGGCCTCGTCCTCGACCAGGAACTCCGTGTGGCTTTCCTGGGCACCGGGTTGGACGCAGCGCAACGAGGACCCGGGCTTGGGAATGCCGATGGGGAAACGCCAGTGGCCGAGGCGGGGGTTGGGCACGCCGTGGCAGATGGCCAAGTATTCCTTGTCGACCTGACGGTCCATCAGGGCCGCCGACAGGGCGACATGGGCGGCCAGGTGGCGGCTGGCGAGGACGATGCCGCTGGTGTCGCGGTCGATGCGGTTGACCAAACGAATGTCCTCCGCCGGGCCGCCGGTCGTTGCCTGGTGCCAGTCCTGGATCTGGTTGAGCAGGGTCCCCGTCATGATCTGGCCCGCTTGATGGGCCAAGTGGCCGCTGGCCTTGTTGAGGCAGGCGAGGTGTTCGTCGGCCCACAGGACTTCCAAGGGCGGGATAATAAAGTCGGGATCTGGCGGCGGCAGGGGAACGTGGAGTTCCACCTTCTGCCCCGGGGCTAGGCGGGCATCGGCGGCGATCACCACCCCGTCGGCACTCAGACGGCCGTCCCGGGCCCAGCGCTCAATAAATTCCCGCTCATAGCGCGGGCACAGGGCCATCAAAAAATCCCCGGCATCCGCCTGGTCCCACCACCGGGCCCCGACGGTGAATTCGACATGGCGGTGGGTGCTGGTCAGGGTCTTGAACACCTTGACCTGATTTTTGATCCGTTCGCAGACTTCAGGGGTCATGCGCGCAGGGGGCCGCCCAGACCAGGCCAGGGATCACCAACTTGGCCGCGCTGGCGCAGCCAGCAGTCGGCCAGCACCAGGGCGGTCATGGCCTCGACGATCGGCACTGCCCGGGGCAACACGCAGGGGTCATGGCGACCCTTGGCCTGGAGGGTCACGTTGTTGCCCTGGTCGTCGGCGCTGTCCTGGGGCTTGAGGACGGTGGCGGTCGGCTTGAACACCAGGCGCAGGTCAAGGGGCATGCCGTTGCTGATGCCGCCCTGGATGCCGCCCGAGCGGTTGCTGGTGGTGGTCATGGAACCGTCTTGCCAGGCGTAGGGGTCATTGTGTTCGAGCCCCGACAGGTCCGCCCCGCCAAAACCGCTGCCGACCTCCACCCCCTTGCAGGCGGGCAGACTCAGGAAGGCCTGGGCCAGGAGGGCATCGAGTTTGTCGAACACCGGTTCGCCAAGGCCCGCCGGCACGCCCTGGACCACCAGGCGGATAAAGCCGCCCAGGCTGTCGCCGCGCTTTTTGGCGTCGAGGATCGCGGCTTCCATCTGGGCGGCGAAGGCCGGCTCCGGGCAGCGGGTCGGATGGCCATCCACCTGGTCGCGGGTCACGGCGAGGGGGTCGATGGCCTCCCGGGCGTCGATCCGCTGGACGCGTTCGACCCAGGCGCAGATCCGCAGGTCGGGGAAGCGGCTCCGAAGAGCTTGCTCGGCCACCGCCCCGGCGGCCACCCGGCCGACGGTCTCCCGGGCGCTGGAACGGCCACCGCCCTGCCAGGCGCGCAGGCCGAACTTGGCGTCATAGCCGAAATCCGCGTGGCTGGGACGGTAGATGTGGTGCCAGTCGCCATAACTGCTGGATCGTTGATCCTGGTTGCGGATCACCAGGCAGAGGGGGGTGCCGAGGGTCTTGCCCGAGTCGAGGTCGAGGCCCGACAGTACCTCCATTCGGTCCTCTTCATCCCGGGGGGTCACGAGTTTGGACTGACCCGGACGGCGCCGGGCCAGGAAGGCCTGGACCTCAGCCTGGTCGAGAACGATGCCCGGCGGCACGCCGTCAATGACGCAACCCACAGCGGGGCCGTGGCTTTCGCCAAATGTGGTGACCCGGAAGGCGTGGCCGAAGGTATTGGCGGACATGGGCCGGGATGGTTGTCGCACGCCACCGGGTGCAAGCCAGGACGCAGCTTGTGGGACTAACCTTTGTGGGTTATAATCGAGACTTCTGGAAATCCCCGCCCATGGTGTCTGATTCGTTACCGTCCTTGGAGCTCGCGCGCCAGGAGCTGGTGGAGCTCCGGCGGGACCTCGCGCGTGAACAGGTGACCCGTCAGGCCCTGGAGGCCCAGGTCGCGGCGCTCACCCGGCCGGTCGGGACGTCAAGTCAGCTCGTGCATGCCATGGGGAATGTTCTGACGAGTGTCCATGTCTCGGCCACCATCCTCTCCGAGCAGCTGCAGCGCAGCGAACTTGAACATTTTGACCAATTGGCCCGCGTCCTGGCGGCCCATCAGCACGATTGGGAGGCTTTCGTTGCCACCGATCCCCAGGGCTGCCACCTGCCGGCGTACCTGAGGCAATCGGTCGAGGCCCTGATTGCGGAACGGAGGGCCTTGGTGCAGGAACTGGGCACCCTGGCCCTCGGCATCGACCGCCTCAAAGGTCTGCTCGTGCCCGAGGGGGGACGCACCGATGCCCCTCGTAACGGTCCAGGACCCCAACCTCCGATCCCTTGGAATCCCTCATGAATTATGGCGCATCGCGGCGGGTCTTGGTTATTGATGATCAGGAGGCCATCCACCACGACTTGGCGAAAGTCCTGGCCACCGGGCGTCCCTCCGACGGGGCTTTGGAACAGTCCCGAGGCAATCTCTTCGGGGCTCCGGGCCCGAGGATGCAGGATGAGGCACCCTATGACTTGTGCTGCGTCACCCAGGGCCGTGAAGCCCTGGAGCGGGCCCGCGAGGCCGCCCGGGAACAGCGCCCCTTCGCGGTCGCCATCATCGATAGTCGGATGCCGGAGGGCTGGGACGGCCTGACGACCATTCAGCACCTGTGGCGGGAATTTCCTGACCTTCAGGTGATTCTGTGCACCGCATTTTCCGACCACACCTGGGAGGAGATCGTTCGGCGCCTGGGTCGCACGGATTCTCTCCTGATCGTCAAAAAACCCTTCGACGCCATCGAGATTCGCCAGGCGGTGTGTGCCCTCAGCCGTAAATGGCAGTTGGCCCGAGAATCCCAGGTCCGGCTTGATGAGCTGCGCAAGGCCCAACGGCAGGTCCAAGCGATCATTGATTTTGCCCCGTCCCTGATTTGCCTTCGGGGCCTCGACGGCCGCTTTCTGCTTGTCAATGGGTGCTTTTGCCACCTGTTCGGCGTGACCCGAGAGTCGATTTTCGGCCGGACAGCCCCCCAGGTTCTGCCCCAGATCCTGGCTTCTCGCTTGGCCGAGCGGGACGAGGAAGTCCTGCGTCAAGGGCGGACCCTGGAATGGGAAATTGACCTGCCCTTGGCGACCGACAACCGGACCCTGCTGGTCACCAAGTTCCCCCTCTACGGCATGGATGGGGCCCCCTATGCCATCGCCTCCGTCATGACCGATCTGTCGCGACGGAAGGTTAAGGAAGAACACGAACGCCATCACCTGACCATGAACGCCCTGGCCCGCATGGCCGGGACCGTGGCCCATGATTTTAACAACCTGATGACGGCGGTGGTCGGCCATCACGACTTGGCCCTACGTCGGATAGAAGGCCCCCATCCCCTGCGGAAATCCTTGGAGGAAATCGGTAAGGCGGCTACCCAGGCTGCGGCCCTGGCGGATCGCCTCCTGCGATTTAGCCGTCGGCAGGTCTCGACCCCGGTGGTTTGCGACCTGGCTCGGGCCCTCCGCCAATGGCAGCCGTCCCTCCAGTCCCTGTTGGGGCCCGAGGTGATCCTGGACCTTGCCCTCCCCGATGTCGCCTTGGAGGTCCTTATTGATCCTGAGCATCTCGATCTTGTCCTTCAGGATTTGGCGACCCTGGCCAAGGAGGGTGGTTGCCATCGGCTGCACCTGGCGATCACGACCGTGGAGCCTGCGGTGACTCGCGCTGGCCCAGAGGTGAGCCGTCAGGTCCAGTTATTGATCCGCGATGATGGTCGTGGATTGCCCCTGGAGCGCCTGACCACCATCTTCGATCCCTTCATGACCGGCGGAGGGGGCCTGGCGGGCCTCGGCCTGGCCAGCACCAAGGCGGTCATGTCCCAATCCGGGGGTTCGATCTCGGTCGTCAGCCAGCCCGGGAGTACCACGTTTACGTTGCTATTTCCCAAGGTTGACGGGGGCTCGGCCCAACTCACGGAATCACCGGCTCGGGTCACCGGGACAGGCCAAGCCACTATCCTGGTCGCCGAGGACGAGGAGGCCGTGCGAGAATTGATTGTTGAGGCCCTGGAGGAGGAGGGCTTCCACGTGCTGACCGGGGGGGACGGCCAGGAAGCCCTGGGGGCGGCGTGGTCCCATGCGGGTCCTATCGATTTGCTGATTACCGACGCCATCATGCCCCGCCTGAGCGGTGCCGCGCTCGCGGATCGTCTGATCGCCCGCCACCCGCACCTGCGGGTGGTATTCATGTCCGGCTACACCGAAAGCCAGGCCATCCGCCACCAGATTCCCGAGGGGCGGGCCTTCTATTTGCAAAAACCGTTTGGCATGGCCGAACTGGTGCAGCGGGCCCGCCAGGCCTTGGCAGGCCGCAGCGCCACCAACACCTGGACCCGCGGCACCGCCCAAGGGTGAGGGAGCATGGACACCCTGCGGGGGATGGTCGGTCCTCAGGCTGGCTAAGGACATTCAGGCCCGTAGGTTAGCCCCCTACGATGTCCTCCGAAAGCAACCGTCTGGCTTCGATCCTGGATCTCCAGGGCTTCATCCAGTCCATCGCCAGCCAACGGCGGACGGGTGAGTTGGTCGTCAATGCCAATCGGCAGATGCGTCGACTGCGCTTCCATCAGGGCCAGATCGTCGCGTACTGCGGATCGAGCGTGGCTTTGGTAGCCCGGAGCTTTCTGTGGGCCGGGATCCTCAGCCGCGACCGTTTGACTCCGGTGCTGGACGCTGTCCGCCCCGACGAAGGGCCTGATATCCTGGTCCAAGGACTGATGGAACGCCTGCAGGTGTCCGTGGATGGGGTGCTTGATGCCTTCGACTGCCTGGTGGAGGAGGAGATCGTCACCGCCCTCTCCTGGAAAGATCCGGAGGTCGTGTTCATCGAACGTCCAGCCCCGGATCCCTGGGCCGATCTCCAGGCTCGTTTGGGGGTTAGCATCGCCCCCAGCAGCCTCTTGCTGGAGGCCGTGCGCCGTCAGGACGAACTGGCCAAGGTCGCGGCGATTCTGCCCCAGCCCTGGGATGCTCTGGTCACGGACAACGGGGCCGTCGACCCCGCCCAACTGACGGATGATGCGCGTTTCCTCTTGGCGGGCTGGCGCGAGGGCACCATCGCCGGGAGTCTGTTGGACCACCCGATCCTGCCGCCCTTCCGCGCTGCGATGGGGGTGGCGGATCTGCTGCGGTCCGGCCGGGTGCGGACCTCCTCTGCGGCCGAACTCGCGGTCCAGGCCGAGGCCGCGACCACCGCCGGACAGCGCAAACTGGCCTTGGGTCTCTACCGCCGGGCTGTGGCCCTCGGGCAGGACACCCCGCGGATTCAGTTTCATATCGCCGACCTCGCGGAATCCCTAGGGGACCAAGCGGTGGCCGCCGAAGCCTGTATTGCTGCCGCCCGACTGATACCGGATCAATCCGCCGCCGCTGCCGCACTCCACCGGGCCATCGCCCTGGGGGCCGTGGCCGAGCAGCCGCTGCGCCAATTGGTGGACCTCCATTTCGCTCTCGGCGAGCGGGAACAGGCGACCCGGGCCCTCCTCGATCTGGCCTCGTGGTATGAAGTCGCCACCCAGTGGGAGCAGGCCATCCGCTGCCTGCGCGAAGCTCAAGAATTTGACGCCGATGCCGCTGAAACCGGCCGCCACTTGGCACGCCTGTTCACCGCCCAGGGTGATGCCGAACAGGCGTCCCTCCAGCTTGAACTGGCAGCCCGGGCTTATCACGAGACCGACCGCCTGGATGAGGCCATCGCGTGCTGGCAGGAATTGGTCCGGCGTCATCCGGGCCGTTGCGATTTTGCCAAGGAATGTGCGGAATTGTTGCTGTGGAAGGGTCGGCGCGATGAAGCCCTGCTGGTTCTGCGCCCGGCCTTGGCCCAGCGTGAGAACTGCAGCGAGGATCTCCTCGTGGCGGTCTACGCCCTGCTCGCCAAGCTCGATCCTTCGGACATCCAGGCCCATGACTGGTTGGCTAAATCCTACGAGCGCCGCCGGGATCGCCGGGGGGCTACCGAGCAGTTGCGCCTGTCGGCCGCCGCCCTTGAGAAATCCGGCGATGACACGGCCCTGGCAGCGACCCTTGAACGGATCCTGGAACTTGATCCGCATCAGGTCGAGGAATTGGCCCGCCTGGCTAAGGTCCGCCTGCGACTGCATCAGGACAGCGTGGCCGCCACCCTGTTCCTGCGCGCCTGCGACGAGGCGGTGAATCAGGGCCAACGCCGCGAAGCCCGGACCCTCCTCGAATCCGCCGTTACCCGCCTGGGCTGGAATCACCACCTCCACGGCAAATTGGCCCTCGCCGCCCTGCGTGATGGCGACCGCCTCGTGGCCCTGCGTCATGCGCTGGCGGCCGCCTCGATCGCCCAGGGCTGCGGCGATGATGCCTTTGCCCGCGACATGCTAATTCAGGCCAGTCGCCTCAAGCCCGACGACTTGCTGATCAAGGTCCGCCTGGCCGAGGCCGCCGAGATCGTCAACGACGAAGACCTCGACCGCATCCAGGCTGAAATGGTCCGGGCGGCGGTTCGCTCGGCTAACCATGGCTTGGCCCTCGATTTCGCCCGTCGCCGGATCCTCCGCCATCCGACTATCGAGGCCCGTAGTGAGTTGATGGAACTCCTGCGCCGCGCCGGTGACGATGCCGGGGAACTGGCCGCCGGTCAGGAACTGCTGGCCGATGTCCTCAAAGAGGGACGCTTCGATTTGGCGGCAGAAATCCTCTCGCGCCTGGTGGCCAGCCATCCGAAGGACGCGGATCTGGCCCTGCAATTGGCCGAGGCTCACAACAGCCTGGGCGACCAGCGCACGGCCTTGCGCCTCTACCGTCATGCCTTGGCCCTCCTCCAGGCCGATGACCGCCTGCAGGATGCCAAGGATGTGCTCGAGATGATCGCCGAGCAGTCCGATGAGCCCGAGGTGGTTGCCGCCGTCCGTGAACGTCTGGCCCAGGGTCAGGCCGTGGACTGGGAGCGCGTTCGTCTGGAATTGGCCCAGCGTCGCCGCGTCTTGGAGCGGGTGGCCAGCGACACCAACCACCGGCCTACCACGGATCGCCGTCGCCTGCCGGTCGGCCAGCGTACGCCGGTCCCCGAGGAAGGCGTCTAGGCCATGGACCTTTCCCTCCGGGGCCTGGTCCACGCCTACCCCGGGGGTGAGCCGGTGCTGCGGGGCATCGACCTCGATATTGCGGCCGGCGAACTGTTTTTTCTCCTCGGCGGCAGCGGTTGCGGCAAGACCACGCTCTTACGGCTGATTGCCGGTTTTCTGCGACCATCCCAGGGGTCGATCCGTTTTGGCGCCGACGACCTTGTCGCCCTGCCGCCGGAACGCCGGGACCTGGGCATGGTTTTTCAGAACTACGCCCTGTGGCCCCACCTGACGGTGGCGGGCAATGTCGCCTTTCCCCTGGAAGTTCGGGGCGTGGCCCCGGAGGAATGCCGCCGTCGGGTTGAGGAAGCCCTCGACCTGGTTGAGCTGGCCGGCTACGGCGGACGGGGCATCGGAGCGCTGTCCGGCGGCCAGCAGCA
>CAIUVD010000185.1 GCA_903902515.1 uncultured Planctomycetota bacterium
CCTCGTCCAGGCCAACCTCATCGCCCGCGAGGCCGAAATCGCCCACCGTTTACGAGCCATGGCCGAATGACCGACATCCTCCTGGTGACCCTCAATGCGCGGTGGTCCCACTGTGCTTTCGGCCTGCGCTACCTCCGGGCCAATCTCGGTGACCTCCACGATCGTTCGGCCATTCGCGAGTTCACCATCAGCGACGCCCCGGCGGTGATGGTCGAGAAGATCTTGGCGGAAACCCCGCGCATCGTCGGCTTTGGCATCTACATCTGGAACCTCCGGGAAACGACCCAGGTGATCCAGATACTGAAAGCCGTGGCCCCGGAGATCCGCATCGTCATCGGCGGCCCAGAGGTCAGCTACCAATACGACACCGAGCCGGTGGTCGCCCTGGCGGATGTCCTCATCACCGGCGAGGCCGATCTGGTCTTCCCCGGGGTGTGCCACGACTTGCTCGCGGGACGCCCGGTGGCCCGGGTGATCCGCGCCGCCAAGCCGGACATGGCCGCGGTGGCCCTGCCCTATGGCGAATACTCCGACCGCGACCTGGCCCAGCGCATGGTCTACGTCGAAGCCAGCCGGGGCTGCCCCTTCACCTGCGAGTTCTGCCTGTCCTCGGTCGATAACGGCGTGCGGGCGGTGCCACGCGAGGCCTTCCTGGCGGCCCTTGAGGATCTGCTCCGCCGGGGCTGTCGAACCTTCAAATTCGTCGACCGGACCTTCAACCTCAGCCCGACCACCGCCATCGGCATCCTCACCTTTTTCCTCGACCGCTGGGTGGAGGGCATCTTCCTCCATTTCGAACTGGTGCCGGACCGCCTGCCCGAGGAGTTGAAGACCCTCCTCCTGCGCTTCCCCAAGGGCGCGGTCCAGTTCGAGATCGGCATCCAGTCCTTCACCCCGGAGGTCGGGGTGAACATCAGCCGCCGCATGCACCGGGGCCGGACCGAGGATAACCTGCGTTGGCTGACCGCCGAAACTGGCATCCACCTCCACACCGACCTGATCATCGGCCTGCCCGGCGAAACCCCGGAAACCTTCCAGCAGTCCTTTGACGACCTGTGGCGCCTCGGCCCCCAGGAAATCCAGGTCGGCATTTTGAAATTGCTCAAGGGTACGCCCCTGGGCCGCCACCAGGAAGCCTACGGCATGCGCTACAACCGCGAGCCGCCCTACGACCTGCTGGCCAGCCGCGACTTCCCCTTCGCCCAGATGCAGCGTTTCAAACGCTTTGCGAAGTATTTCGATCTCTTCGTGAACCACGGCATCTATCCCCGCTCGATGGCCCTGCTGATCGACCACGCCGGCACACCCTCGCCCTTTGCCGCGCTCCTGGCCTTCAGCGACTGGCTGTGGGCCACCACCGGCCAGGACTACGCCCTGGCCCGTTCCCGGCAGTTTGAACTCCTTCTCGACTACCTCGCGATCCTGGGGGTCCCCGAGGCCCTGGCCATCGACACCGCCGCCGCCGACGCGGCCGTGCAACCCCAGGGCAAGGGGCTGCCCAACCGCATGCATGCGGCGGTCGAACGTCACCGCCGCCAGGGGGCAGCCGCGGGGATTCAGAACCACGCCTAAGAGGGGTGGGATTGACCTCATCTTCACGCGGAGCCTCAGGTAATCTTCACAGAGGCCCCCATGGTCGGAGGAACCTTTTAAGGAACTTCCCCATGGCCACTCACGGCTTTTCTCTTCTCAGCGCCACCCTCCTCGGTGTCAGTCTCCTCCTGGTTGGCGGTTGCGCTCAAGATGGCGATGATGGCAAGGATGGCACTGCGGGTGCCACCGGTGCGGCGGGTGCGACCGGAGCCACCGGGGCCACCGGAGCTGCTGGGGCCGCGGGAACGGATGGCGATGACGGTCTGCCGGCCTCTGCTGGCGTGAACCTGCGCTTCCTGGGGCGCTACACCCACCTGAACAGCGGCGGAACTCCGGTTTTTGACCAAGGCGCGGCCGAAATCACCGCCTACGACAGCGCTTCGAAGCGACTGGTGGTGGTGAATGCTGTTCGAGGGGGGGTGGATGTCCTGAATGCCACCGATCCTACGGCCCTGACGCTGGTCCAGTTCGTGGATGTCGCCGCCCTGGTCGAGGTCGCCCAGTCCCTGACGGACGGCACCCTCGGCGGGGTCAACAGTGTTGTCATTCACAACGGCGTGGCCGCCGTCGCCATCGAGGCGACTACCAAGACCGACAATGGGTACATCGCCTTCATCAATGTCGCCACCCTGACGCTGGTCGGTAGTGTGGCCGTCGGTGCCCTGCCAGACATGGTAACCTTTAGCCCGAACGGATCCTACGTCCTGGTGGCCAACGAAGGCGAGCCCGCCAACAACTACACCATCAACCCCGCTGGGACGGTGTCCGTGATCAATGTCACCGCTGGCTACGGAGCCGCCACGGTCGCCAGCGCCGGCTTCACCGCCTGGGATGTTGGCGGAGCCCGCAACGGCGAGGTCGCCGCCCTTCAGACCGCTGGTCTGCGTTTTAACACCATCACCGGGGCCAGCGCCACCTTCAGCCAGGATATCGAGCCCGAGTACATCACCGTGGCCGCGGACAATGCCACCGCCTACGTCACCCTGCAGGAGAACAACGCCATTGCGGTGGTCGACCTGGCCACCGCCACGGTGACGTCCCTGTTCGGCCTTGGTTACAAGGACCACGGCATCCCCGGCAACGAATTGGATGCCAGCGATCGCGATGTCGACGGCACCAGTGGGTCCGGGGGCCTGATCAACATCCGCACCTGGCCGGGAGTGTTCGGGGCCTTCATGCCCGACTCCATCGCCTCCTACAAGGTCGGTGGTGCCACGTACCTGGTGACCGCCAACGAAGGCGATGCCCGGGATTACGGCAATGCCTCTTATGAGGATACCACCACCGTCGGCACCCTGGTCGGTACCATCGGCGCCCTCACGGGACGCTTGGCCGGTCAGGAGGCGGCCGACCGCCTGAGTCGCCTGACGGTGCTCAAGGACGTCAGCACCACCAGCCGCCTGGTCACGATGGGTGCCCGGAGCATCACCATTTGGGATGCCGCCAGCGGTGCCCGGATTTGGGACAGCGGCAGCGAAATGGAACGGCAGATCGCCAACCGTCTTCCCGCCTATTTCAATGCCTCCTCAACCAATAACACCCTTGATAATCGCAGTGACGATAAGGGCCCCGAGCCCGAGGGCATCGCCCTCGGCACCGTTGGCACCAGCACCTACGCCTTCGTGGGCCTGGAGCGTATCGGTGGTGTGATGGTCTGGGATATCACCAATCCCCATGCCCCGCGTTTTGTGTCCTACCGCAATGACCGGAACTTCAGCCAGACCCCGGCTGCCGGGGCCGGTGGCGACTTGGCTCCCGAGGGCCTGCTGTTCGTTCCCGCGGCGACTTCGCCCTCGGGTGAGTCCCTGGTGGTCGTTGGCAATGAAACCAGTGGTACGACGGTGATCTACCGGGTGGCGGACCTCATCAGTGGCGACGGCTGATACGGGCGATGCGCGACCGATGCTCACCACGGCGGTGGTGGTGGGCTCTGTGGCCGCCTGATGGCCGAATTTCGCGGGGAAGGTCGTCCAGGCGGGATAGGCCATGACCACATCGGGCTCTTTTCAAAGTCTTTCCGCACCCTCATGCTATGGGTGTGCACACATTCTGGATCAGTGGGTTAGCCCCCCGGCGGATTTCTTGCCTCCCTGAGGCCGATGGGCCTGTCTCCGGTCGGCGTGAGCATTCCAAAGGACAGGGCTGATGCGTCGGTTCCTCGATCTGTCCCAGCCTGAACTGGATACCGCAGGGCTGCAGATGACCACGCGGGGCTTAGGGCCCCTGCGCCGTTTGTGGACGATTTTCAGTGTCGAGCGGCCCTTAATGGTCCAGGGCATGGTGTTGCAGGCCCTGCAGGCGGCCACCTACATCCCGTTTACGGCGGGTACGCAATACCTCATCGACGACGTCCTCCCCTACTGCAAGCAGCATAACGTCATCTGGCCCGTCGGTCTGTATCTGTTGGCCAATTTGTTGCTGTGGCCCTTCCATGCCTGGTGCACAGTGCGGGCCTTTGCCTGTTCCCAGATGTTGGTGCGTTCCACGGTGGCGCGGTTGCGCCGTTTGGTGGTCGACCAACTCCAACATGTGTCCCTGTCGTTCATCGTCAGTCGCGGGGCGGGGAGCCTCTCGAATCAACTGACGGTGGACCTGGGAAAAGTGGAGACGTTCCTCGCCAACATGGCGGGGGGCTTTTTCGTGTCGGTATCTATCGGGGCCTTTACCCTGATGTACCTGCTCTGGGTCAACTGGGTCCTAGGTCTAGCCGCCTTGATCGGTGTGCCCGTGCAGCTCCTGATCATGCGCTTGATGGGGAAGCGCATCCAACTCCTGCAATCAAAACTCCAAAGAAGCGGCGATACTTTCGCCAATCGTATTGTCGAATTTGTGGCCGGCCTGCGTCAGACCAAAAGTTTTGGCAATGAAGATCACATGGCGGCCCAATTGGGGGCGACCATCGACGATCTGCGGACCAGTGGTCACGAGGCTGCCGTCGCCAATCGGTGGATGATGATGTGGATGCAGATGAACTGGCAATTTGCCACCACGATCCTGTGGTGTGTCGGCATTCTCGGCATTTTGGGCGTCTGGGGTGCGGGCATGACCCTGGGCCAAGTGGTCGCCTTCACGGGCCTCTATGGCCTGGTCACCGCCCTGTTCATGGCCTTTCAGAATGCCTACGAAGGGTGGATGACGGCCGAACCCGGTATGACCAAATTGTTGGAAATCCTCGATAGTGATGAACTGGAAGGATACCTCCACCCGCAACAGCAGGTGGAGCTGCGGGGGGAGATCGTTTTTGACCGTGTAGATTTCCGCTATCCACGTTCCTCTGGCACGGTGCTTGAAGACGTTTGTCTGAGGATACCCGCCGGGAGCCGGGTCGGCCTGGTGGGCGAGACGGGCGCCGGAAAAAGCACCTTCCTCGACCTGGTATTGGGATTCTATGCCCCCAGCCAGGGTCAAATTACCTACGACGGACATGGGCTGGAGGTCATCGGCCGTCGCCAATTACGTCGGGCCTGTGCGATCATGACCCAGGACGCCTTTCTCTGGAACATCCCGATCCGCGAAAACATCCGCTTCGGTCGCCCGGGGGCCTCGGATGCCGAGGTGGAAGAGGCAGCCCGCAAGGCCCAAGCCCACGAATTCATTCTCAAAACCGAGGAAGGATACGGAACCCTGTGCGGCGAACGGGGCGGCAAACTTTCCGGCGGGCAGCGTCAGCGCATCGCCTTGGCCCGGGTCTTCCTCCGGAACCCCCGCATCGTGATCCTGGATGAGCCGACCAGCGCCCTGGATCTTGAAACCGAGGCCCGCTTGCAGGACGACCTCGATCGCCTGTGCCATGGTCGGACCACGTTCATTGTCGCCCATCGGCTGTCGACCCTGCGGGCGGTGGATCGGATCCTGGTATTCCGGGAGGGGCGGATCGTGGAGGACGGTTCTCCCGCCGAACTGCTGGCCATGCCAGGGGGGCATTTTGCCCGGCTGCACCGGCTCCAGGCGGGTCCTGGCTGAGGGGTGTGGGTTCGCCCTTCGGTGCGCTGAGGTGATGTCATTGCCCCCAGCCCGACGGCCCTGATGGTGCGGCCCCCATGGATCCCCGCGCCCTTGCCCGTAAGGCCCTGACGGTGTCGGGCTGGACCCTCGCCAGCCGGATCCTTGGTTTGGTGCGGGACCGCCTGTGGGCTGGGGTCGCGGGCGGCTCGGTACTGCTCGATGCCTACCTGACGGCCTTCACCCTGCCGAACCTCTTGCGTAATCTGTTTGGTGAGGGGGCCTTGTCAGCGGCGTTTATTCCCCGCTATGCCCAGCTGGTCCAGGAGGATCTGGTGCGGGCCGAACAGTTCGCCGCCCAGGTCGTCACCCGCCTGACCCTGTGGTTGTCGGTGCTGGCGACCATCGGCATTGCCGGCTGTTCGGCGGTCATGGCCCTGGCGGAACCGATGTCGAAGGCCTGGCTGGTGGCGACCCTGGCCCTGCCGATGGTGCCGTTCCTGGTTTTCATCTGCGTCAGCGCCGTGATGTCGGGCATGCTCAATGTCCGTCGCCATTTCTGGGTCGCGGCGGCTTCGCCGGTGATTCTCAACCTGGCGATGATCTCGACCATCTGGCTCAGTCCTGATGAGGAGGTGTGGTGGGCGCCCTACGCTGTCCTTGCCGCTGGTATCCTGATGACGGCCCTCCACCTGGGGGCCCTCCGTCGCACGCCCGGCGGGGTGCCCGTGGTATCGTTGCGGACGGATATCGAATGGAGGAACCTCAAGCGTGCCCTGGCCCCCAACCTGATGGCCAGCGGGGTCTACCAGATCAATGTCTTCATCGACAGTCAGATCGCGTTCTTCCTGCTCGGGCCCGGGGCGGTTCAGTTCCTCTATTTCGGCAACCGCCTGTTGCAGTTCCCGATGGCCCTGATCGGCCACGGCGTGACCACTGTCGCCTTTCCAGAAATGTCTCGCCTAGCGTCCCAGGGCTGGCCCGCGACGGCGGTCTTCCTGCGGGATGCCGCCCGCCTCCAAGCCTTCTGGCTGCTGCCCGCCGCGGTCGGTTTGGTGGTGTGCGCTGAACCCCTGGTGCGGACCATCTACCAAACTGGCAATTTCGGCCAGGAGGCCGTCGCCCGCACGGTCCTGGTGACGCAGTTCCTGGGCCTGTCCCTGGTGCCCATCAGCTTGTCCAAACTCCTGGTCCGGGCCTTCCATGCCCATCAGGACCAGCGCACGCCCCTCCACGTCAGCCTGGTGATGGTCGGAGTCAATCTCCTCCTCAATCTGACCCTGGTGTTCACGCCCCTGCAGGAGGCCGGCCTGGCCCTGGCCACCGCCCTGTCGGGGACCGGCGGCTTTGTCACCTACCTCGTGCTCCTCCATCGCCGGGGGGCCACCGGCCTGATGCCATGGCGCGGTCTGGTGCGCCCGGTTCTGGCGGCCCTGGCCATGGGCGTGGTGGTCCAGGCCCTGTGGTGGTGGTGGCCCCAGGCCGAGGGCCGAGCTTCAGGCTATGCCGCCCTGCGCCTGCTGGTGGGAGTGGCCGTGGGTGGCGCGGTCTACCTCGGGATCACTGGCACGGGTTGGCTCCGGCGGAAGAAGGGGCAGACTGCGTCCCCATGACGCAGATTCCGCCCCTCCACGTCGGTCCCTACACTTTCAAAAGTCGTCTCCTGGTCGGCACCGGGAAGTACCCCGACAACGCCACCATGAAGGCCGCCCTGACCGAGTCCGGGGCCGATGTCATCACCGTCGCCGTGCGCCGGGCCAAACTGGAGGAGCGCGGTTCTGGCGGCAGCCTCCTCGACCACATCGGCCCCCAGTACCAGTTGCTGCCCAACACCGCCGGCTGCTTCACCAAGGAAGACGCCCTGCGAACCGCCCGCCTGGGACGGGAACTGGGGATCAGCGACATGGTGAAGCTGGAGGTGTTGGCCGATACCAAGACCCTCCTGCCCCATCCGACTCAAACCCTCGACGCTTGCCGCATCCTGGCCGAGGAGGGCTTCACCGTCCTCGTCTACACCAGCGATGATCCGGTGTTGGCCCTGGAATTGGAATCCGCCGGTGCTGCGGCGGTGATGCCCGCCGGGGCACCCATCGGTTCGGGCCTCGGTATTCTCAACCGCAACAGCCTCGAAATCATCCTCGAACGCGCCAAGGTGCCGATCATCATCGACGCGGGGGTTGGCACCGCGTCGGATGTCACGGTAGCCATGGAACTCGGCGCCGCGGGCGTGCTGCTGAATACCGGCATCGCCGGAGCTAAGGATCCCGTGGCCATGGCCCGGGCCATGCGCCATGGCCTAGAGGCCGGGTGGTGGGCCGCCCAGGCGGGCCGCATCGGCAAGTGCCGCTACGCCAACGCCAGCAGCCCCATCACGGGTTTGATCACGCCTTCGATCCACGCCCAAGGCATTCCCGGAGAATAAGCCATGCGCCTCATGTCCCTGTTGATCCTCGCCGCCGTGCTTTCGGCCGAAGACATCACCCTCCAAACCGGGGGAAGCGTAACCGTGGCCGAGGTGCCCGGTTTCGTCCGCATCAGTGCGGCCGCCCAGCCCCCCACCATCCACCTGGTGCGGGTCGCCGCCATCAGCCACATCACCGTGCCCCGTCCCGATCGCCCGGGGGATGCGACGATCCTGGTGGTGCCTGGGGCCTCCGAGACGTTGCGCTTCCTGGTCCCGGTCCGGACCCAGGACAGTGCCGAGGTCCTCAAGGCCATCACCCAGGCGTCCGTTGCCCTGGCGGCCCCAAATCGGTAAAAGCATCCTATGGATGCCCTCAATCCCGTCGGTGGACTGCAAGCCACGGCCTCCGCCCTGCGGATGGCCCAGCGCCGTTTCGAGACCGCCGCCGAGCAGGTGACGGCCGCCGCCACCCCCGCCGAAACCGCTCCCGCGTCCACGGATCTGGTGGACGCCACGGCGGGCTTGGCGGAGGAACGGTTCGTCAATCAGGTGCTGATGGGAGTCTTCAAGGCCCAGGACCGGCAGCAGCAGGAATTGCTGAAAATCCGTTCCTGATCAGGCCACATCCGGCAGGGCCGTCATCTGGATTTTGGCCTGGGGCAGGGCCTTCAGGAAATAGCGACCGTAGGCCTTGGTCAGAATCCGGTGATCGAGGATCACCACATGCCCGGTGTCGGTATTGGTGCGGATCAGGCGGCCGAAGCCCTGTTTCAGGCGCAGGATGGCCTCGGGTACGGTGCGCTCCATGAAGGCGTTGCCGCCGCGTTTCTGGATTTCGTGGTGACGGGCTTCGACCACCGGGTGGTTGGGGACCTCAAAGGGCAGTTTGGTGATGATGACGTGGCGCAGGGCATCCCCCGGCACGTCCACACCCTCCCAGAAACTGCTGGTGCCGAACAGCACGGCGTCGCCGGTACGCTTGAAGAGATCGATCATTGCTGCCCGGCCCAGGCCGTCGCCATGGCGCAGCACAAACCGCCGATGGCGGTCGAGGACCGGCCGCACCAGATCGTGCACGGCCTGCAACTGACGGTAACTGGTGAACAGCACGAAGGTCCCGCCCTTGGCGCCCTGGTCTGGGTCCGTCAGGTAGTCTGACAACCAGGAGGCCACGGCTTTTTCGTACCGTTCACTGGACGGGTCGAGGGGGGTCTGGTTGAGGACCAGGGTCGCCTGTTCGGCGTAATTGAAGGGAGAATCCAGGCGTAGGGCGATGCCGCCTTCAATGCCCAGGCGGCGGCGCAGGAACAGGAACCGTTCGCTGTCGTCGGCCGCCAGGGTGGCGCTGGTCAGGATCACCGTCTTCATCTCGTCGAAGAGTTTTTCCTTCAGCAATTCGCCCACCGCCAAGGGCGAGCGGGACAGGCTGGCCCCGCCCCGGCCTCGGGGCACGTGGGCGTAGGACACATGATCGACGCCGTCGGCTTCCAGCACGGCGCGGACGCTGCCGGCGAAGGCGTAGGCGCGGTTGACCTGGGCTTTGAGTTCCGTGGCTTCGTTCTCTTCGTCGACCCGGGCCAGGACCGCTTCGAGGCTCTTGGCCACCGCTTCAAGGGCTGTTGAGAGGGGGTTGGCCACCTGGTTGGGGGCCGTCAGGCGCACGGTCTCCTCGTTGCGGTCGATGCCTAGGAGGGCCACGTCCTTCCAAAACTGGACGTTGGCGATCCGGGCGTGCTCGACCAGTTCCCGGGCCGGTTCAAAGCGGTCATCACCCAACAGGCCCCGCTGCTTTTGGCTCCACAGGCTGTCGAGGAAATACCGCACCTGGCCCTCATGGACCGAGGTTCCGAGGTGGTCGGTGGCCACGTCTTCCAGGGTGTGGGCCTCGTCAAACACCACGATGTCATGGGCCGGAAGGATCCCGGCGTGCTCGTCCCGCAGGCTCAAGTCGCTGAAATAGAGGTGGTGGTTGACCACCAGCAGGTGGGCGTCCTCCATCTCTTTGCGGGCCTGGTAAAAAAAACAGGTGCCAAAGGTCGGGCACTTGCGGCCAAGGCAGTTGTTGCGGTCGGACTGAACCTGCCGCCACACCTGGGGCGGCGGGTCATAGCCGAGATCCGCCTGATCGCCGACGGTGCTTTCTTTGGCCCACTGGTCGATTTCCCGCAGGGCGGCGATGTCGTCGCGGGTCTCGAACAGGGCCTGCTGGCCGTCAAAGGCATTGGAGAGCCGACGGCGCGACAGGTAGTTCTGGCGGCCCTTGACCAGGACCGCCTTGAGATCGGGCAGGATCTTCCGCAGTAGCGGGATGTCCTTGTTGATGAGCTGTTCCTGGAGGGCGATGGTGCCGGTGGACACCACGACCTTTTTGCCGGTGGCCAGGGCATGGAGGACCAGGGGCACTAAATAGGCGAAGGATTTACCGACCCCGGTGGGGGCCTCGATGACGGCGTGGGTTTCCTCGGCAATCGCCTTGGCCACGGCATCGGCCATGGCCATCTGCTGGGTCCGGCTTTCGTAGCGCGGCAGTTCCTGGGCGAGTTTTCCACCAGGACCAAGAATATCTGCGGGAGAGAGGGTTGGCGTCACGGGGAATGTTCTTTTAGACCCATTTTCCCCCGGACAAGGCGCGGGACCCTGCACCCATGCTGCCTGACACCGCCCTTGTCCGCATCCTGACCTGTGAACCGCCCGTGGCCGAGGCCCCCGCCCTGGTCGCCGCCCTCGACAAGTTGTTCGCCCAGTTCGTGCGCGAAGACCGCTGTTCGGCCTGGACGGTCACGGTCGAGGTCGCGGGCCGGGCGGTGGTGCTGGCCTGGGAAGGCGCGCCGCTTTCAGGATGCAGCCACGATAAAATCAACGGGGTGATGGGCGCTTTTGCTCCCCAGGCCCTGATCAGTCCCCCGATCCTCATCGAGGGGGCCTGCCTGATGCGAGGTGACCTCAAACGCCGGCTGGTGGCTGGAGAGGTCGCCCCCACCACCCCGTGGTGGGATGTGCGGGTGACCACCTGGGCCGAATGGCGGCGACAACCCCAGGAACTTGCCCAGGGTTGGTTGTGGGCCCATGTGCAGCCGCCATCAACGGCGTGACCACGGCGGAGTAGGCGGGAAGCGACGTTTGGCTGGGCTTTTCTGCATCCTTGGTGAATGATTCGCTGGTGAGTCGATGCCGGACAGACATGGGTATACCTTGGTTGTGCTCCGGCGATGGTCGGCCGACGTCTGATTTGTGCGGGTCAGGGATAATTCCAACGAGGATCAAACTCAACATGGATTCACACACGTCAGAAGACGCTGGGTCAGGACGATCCTCTCGTCCATGAATCACACCTTCCGGGAGGACAACGCACCATGCATCGTATGATACAGTTTTGAGGGGTACGCGAGGAAACTATCAAGGAAACCGACCCGTCGTGGTGACTCAGGGGATCGGTGCTATCCCCCACAAGTGGAGGTTTCCATGGTTCGGTTCCTGTCCTTTGTTTTGATCTTTCTGAGTGGTGTGAGTACCCAAGCTGCTGAAGTACCAGCACCCGCCCTGTTGTATGGGTTTCCCCAGATGGAGGCCCTGAAGCAGGCCGTTGCTCGGGGAGAGCCAACCCTTGTCGCGGCCTACGATAAATTGCTGCGTACGGCCGCGATCAGTCTGGCCGAGACCCCGGTAGCGATCACCGATAAGGGTGCTACGGATGCCCTAGGACTCATCCGGGATCCCCACGATTACGTGAGTGTGGCAATTTATTATTGGCCAGTGCCGGACAATCCTAGTGCGCCATGGAAAGGAATCGATGGCCGAGCGAATCACGCGGTCATTGATCTTTACGACAACAACCGGATGCGGACCATGATGGATCGGATCGACACCCTGACCCTGGCGTGGTGGCTCACGAACGATCGACGGTATGCCGATGCGGCGGTGACGCAGTTGCGGACCTGGTTCATCACCCCGGCCACCGCCATGACCCCGAATCTGGCCTACGCACAGATCAAGGTGAACAGCGAGGGGAATAAAGGCACTCAAACGGGAGTGCTGGATGGCATGCGATTGGTCAATGTCTTATCAGCGATGGCTTTGTTGGACCATGGCGGGGTTCTGCCGGCGGAAGATCGACGCGCCCTGCGCACCTGGTTCTCAACGTTCCTGGACTGGTTTCTCACGGATCCCAGGGCGATCCGGGAAAGCGCAGCTAAGAACAACCACGGCTTGTACTACGATCTGCAGGTCATGTCGTTTGCCCTCTTCACGGGGCGGCAAGCCCTGGCCCAAAGCGTGTACGACAACTTTGGCACCAAGCGCATCGCCACCCAGATTGAACCGGACGGCAGAATGCCGGAGGAATTGGGCCGGGTGGGTTCCGGCGTCTACACCTGCTTTGCCATCGATGCCGTGATTGACGTGCTCGCGGTTGGCCGCAATTCCGGCCTAGGAAATACCCTTTGGACCTGGAGTTCCCCTGACGGCCGCTCATTGCGCAAGGCCATGAATTTCATCAAGCCGTATATTGACGGGGCTCCTTGGCCCTATGGCACTGACGGATTCGATCCGACCCGGGGCGTGCGCCTCTTCCGCCGGGTAGCCAGCGACTTCATGAATGCGGATGACCTCATCTGGGCGAGGAAGGTGAACCTTTCCACCATCGATCAGGATCTCCTTTTGCACTATTTGCCGCCAGTCATTCCGGCGACCCCGGCCGCCCCCACCGCCAGCAGCCTGACCTCGGCCACCCCCGTGCTGTCGGGCACCACCCTCGCCAACGCGAAAGTCAAAATCTACGACAACGCGACCCTCCTTCAAACGGTGACGGCCAGTGCCACCGGAGCTTGGACCTGGACGGTCAGCCGGGCCTTGGCCCAAGGCAGCCATCCGTTGAAGATCACCATCACGGATGCCACCAATAGCATCAGCGCTATGTCACCGGCGACGACGATCACCGTTCCCGATACCACCGCACCTCCGAGGCCGTCCGCGCCGACGACGAGCAGCCTGACGTCGGCAACGCCGGTACTTTCGGGCACCTCCGAAGCCAATGCCTCCATCAAGATCTATGATAACGGGACGCTCCTGCGGACCGTGTCTGCCAACGCCAGCGGAGCCTGGACGTGGACGGTCACGCCCGCCCTGGCCCAAGGCCGTCATGCCTTGACGGTCACGGCCACGGATCGGGCGAACAACACCAGCAACATCTCGTCCGCCACCACGGTGACCGTCCCGGACACCACCCCGCCGGCGACCCCGGCCGCACCGACCTCCAGCAGCCTGACCTCGGCAACCCCGGTGCTTTCCGGCACCACCGAAGCCAATGCGAAGGTGAGGATCTACGACAACACGATCCTCCTGAGAACGGTGACCGCCAGCGCCACCGGTGCGTGGAGTTGGACCGTCAGCCCCGCCTTGGCCCTCGGCACCCACGCTCTGAAAGTCACCGCCACGGATAGCGCGAATAACACCAGCGCCCTCTCCGCCGCAACGACCATCACGGTGCCCGATACCACGCCTCCGGCCAAGCCGAATGCGCCCACCGCCAGCAGCCTGACCTCGGCAACGCCCGTGCTATCCGGCACGACCGAGGCGAATGCCAAAATCACGATCATCGCGGGTACCACCGTGCTGAAAACCGTGACGGCGAGCCCCACGGGAGCCTGGTCCTGGACCGTGACGCCCAGCCTGGCCGTGGGGACTCATGTCATCACGGTGATTGCCAAGGATGCGGCCAATAACGCCAGTGCGGCGTCCTTGCCCACCACCATCACCGTCAGCGCCGGTGGCGTGGCGGATACCACCCCGCCCACGAAACCCGCGGCACCCACGGTCAGCAGCGCCACTTCGGCGACCCCGGTGGTATCAGGGACGACCGAGGCCCGAGCCACCATCAGTCTGTTCGATAATGCCCTGCTGATCAAAACGCTGACCACCAACAGCAGCGGAAGCTGGACCTGGACGGTGAGTCCGGCCTTGGCCCTGGGCAGCCATGCCCTGACGGTGATCGCCACCGATGGCGCGGGCAACGCCAGCGCCGTCTCGGCGGCGACCACGGTGACGGTGAGCGATAGCACGCCCCCCGCCACGCCGGCGGCCCCAGCCGTGAACAGCCGCACCGATGACACCCCGACCCTGTCCGGGACCACCGAGGCCTACGCCACGGTGACGATCTATGACGGCACAACGCGTCTTCATACCGCTATTGCCAACAGCGTTGGTTCCTGGAGTTGGACGGTGGCTCCGGCCCTGGCCCAGGGGGTCCATCAGTTGACGGTGACGGCCACGGATCTGGGCAGCAATGTCAGCGGTCGTTCCCCGGCGACCACGGTCACGGTGCCGGACATTACCCCCCCGGCCACTCCCGCAGCCCCCACGGCCAGCAGCCTGACCTCATCAACGCCGGTGCTTTCCGGGACGACGGAAGCCAATGCGACCGTCACGATCTACGACAACGCCACCCTGCTGAACACGGTGACCGCCAGCACCACGGGAGCCTGGACCTGGACCGTGAGTCCGGCCTTGGCCCAGGGCATCCATGCCCTGACCATCACCGCCACCGACGGTTTGAACAACACCAGTGCCTCTTCGCCCGTGACCATGGTCACCGTTCGTGATAGCACCCCGCCGACGACCCCGGCCGCGCCCACCGCGAGCAGCCTGACCTCGGCCACCCCCGTGCTTTCCGGCACCACGGAAGCCAACGCGACGGTCAAAATCTACGACCAATCCACCCTCCTGAAGACGGTGACCGCCAGTGACACCGGGGCCTGGACCTGGACCGTGAGTCCGGCCTTGGCCCAGGGCAGCCATGGCCTGAAAATCACCGCCACGGATGGAGCGAACAACACCAGTGCCTTCTCGCCCGTGACCACGGTCACCGTCGCGGACACCACCCCACCGACGACCCCGACGGCGCCCACCACCAGCAGCCTGACCTCAGCCACGCCGGTGCTCTCGGGCACCACGGAGGCCAATGCCAAGGTCAAGATTTATGACAACGTGACGCTCCTGCAGACCGTGACCGCCAACGCCAGTGGTGCCTGGACCTGGACGGTCAGCCCCGCCTTGGCCCAAGGCAGCCATCCCCTGAAAATCACCGCCACGGATGGGGCGAACAACACCAGCGCGTTCTCGCCCACCACCACGGTCACCGTTCCGGACACGACGCCGCCAGCGACCCCGGCCGCACCGGCCGCCAGTAGCCTGGTTTCGGCCACGCCGGTGCTCTCGGGCACCACGGAGGCCAATGCCAAGGTCAAGATCTATGACAACGCGACGCTCTTGCAGACCGTGACCGCCAACGCCAGTGGTGCCTGGACGTGGACGATCAGCCCCGCCTTGGCCCAGGGCGCCCATGTCCTGAAAATCACCGCCACGGATGGGGCCAACAACACCAGTGCCCTCTCGCCCGCGACGACGATCATCGTCCCGGACACGACGCCGCCGGCGACCCCGGCCGCCCCGACCGCCAGCAGCCTGACCTCGGCCACTCCGGTGCTTTCCGGAACCACCGAGGCGAATGCCACGATCACAATTTTCGCGGGCACCACGTTACGGAAAACCGTGACCGCCAGCCCCACGGGAGCCTGGACCTGGACCGTGACACCCAGCCTGGCCGTGGGTACCCACGCCATCACGGTCACCGCCACGGATGCGGCGAATAATGCCAGCGCCACGTCTCCGGCCACCACCATCACCGTCGCCGCCGTGAGCGTGGCGGATACCACGCCGCCCGCGAGACCTGCGGCACCCACGGTCAGCAGCGCCACCTCCTCAACCCCGGTCGTGTCGGGGACCACCGAGGCCGGTGCGACCATCAGCTTGTTCGACCAGAGCCTGCTGATCAAAACCATCGCCGCCAATGGCAGCGGCGCGTGGTCCTGGACGGTCAGCCCCGCCTTGGCGCTGGGCAGCCATGCCCTGACGGTGATCGCCACCGATGGCGCGGGCAATGCCAGCGCCGCCTCAGCGGCGACCACGGTGACGGTGAGCGATACCACGCCCCCTGCCACGCCGACGGCCCCGGCGGTCAACAGCGCAACCGACGACACCCCCACGCTGTCCGGTACCACCGAGGCCAACGCCACGGTGACGATCTATGACGGCGCTACGCGGCTTCACACGGTGATCGCCAACAGCGTCGGCTCGTGGAGCTGGACGGTAGCTCCGGCCCTGGCCCAGGGGGTCCATCTCCTGACGGTGACGGCCACTGACGTGGCGAGTAATGTCAGCGGTCGTTCACCGGCAACCACGATCACGGTTCCGGACATCACTCCCCCGGCCAAACCGGCAACGCCCACGGCCAGCAGTCTGACCTCCGTCACCCCGACCCTGTCGGGGACAACGGAAGCCCATGCCACCATCCTGATTCGGGATGGTGACGCGGTGATCGAGACGGTGACCGCCTCGGGGACTGGGGCCTGGACCTGGACACCTGAGGAACCTTTCGCGGAAGGGATCCATATCTTGACGGTGGTCGCCAAGGATGCGGGGAACAATGCCAGCCCGGTGTCGGAGGCGGTGGTGATTACCATCACCGATACCACCCCGCCGACGACCCCGGTGGCCCCCGTGGCCGACTCCAGCACCTCGGCGACCCCCACCTTGACCGGTACCAGCGAGCCGAACGCCACGATCCAGATCCGTATTGATGGGACCGTGGCCAAAGTTCTGGAGGCGGACGGGTCGGGGGTCTGGACCTGGACGGTGGAGCCCGCCCTGGATCACGGCGTGCACGTGGTGACGGTCACGGCGACCGATGAAGCCGGGAACGTCAGCGCGGCCTCTGCCGCCACGACCATCGACGTGCCCGATACCACGGCTCCGCCCATTCCGGTGATCACGGCCATGACTGATGGCACCACGGGATCGCCGACCTTGAGCGGAACGGCGGAAGCCCTGACCACCATCCATTTCTACAACGGAAGCACTTCCTTGGGTACGACCACGGCCAACGCGGAGGGTCGGTGGTCGTGGACGGTGACCCCGGCCCTGTCGGAGGGGGTGCACCTCCTTACCGTGGTGGCCCAGGATGCGGCGGGGAATCGCAGCGATGCTTCGGTCGCCTCGACGATTGTCGTTGCAGATACCGTGCCCCCCGCGATTCCCGGCGCTCCCACGGTCAGCAATGGAACCTCCCCAAACCCCACCATTTCCGGATCGACGGAATCTGGGGCGACGGTGACCGTGTACGATGATCTCACGGCATTGGCCTCGGTGACGGCCGGAGTTGATGGCACCTGGTCTTTCACCAGTGAGACGGACTTCAGCCCGGGGCTGCATGTGATCACCGTCACCGCCCAGGATGAGGCGGGCAACACCAGCGCCGCATCACCATCCAGCAGCTTCACGGTTCCTGAATTCGCCCCGGTGAAGCCCAAGGCCCCGAAACCGAGTGCCACCGGCGTGACCACGGTCACCCCGACCCTGGCGGGCGCCTCGGAACCGGGGACGGTGATTCAGATTCTGAATGGGAGCACCCAGATCGGCAGCGTAACCGCCGATGCCACCGGGCGTTGGCAATGGACGCCTCCGACGCCCTTGCCCTCCGGCACCCATGAACTGACCGTCGTTGAAGTAGATTCCCTCGGCAAGGCTAGCAGTCCATCGGATGCCATCGTGGTGAGGATAACTTCGCCGTCAGACAGCTCTCCTGCGGTCAACCCGGTGGAGGATGGTGCCGGTGGCGGTTGCGGGGTCGGTGGATCAGTGGCGATGCTTCTCGGTGGCTTGTTGGCACTGGGTGGTCGGAGGTCAAGGAACGTCAAAATATCACAGAACTCTTTCAATAGTGATGTAAAATCGAAATAATGTAAATACACGAAAAGGTAAGATATTTCCCCAGATCATCATACTTTAATTATCGGCCACCCGCAGCCATACTATTGCCGAATGTCATGCGGGTGGTCGTAGGTGATCAGGTCAGGAAACAGAGCAGGAAACTTAAAGGTTGTGTTACAGATGATGCATGAAGGGGATATTCATGATTCGTCGTCTGCTCCTCACCGCGGTTCTCTCTTGTAACGCAGCCGTGGCC
>CAIUVD010000186.1 GCA_903902515.1 uncultured Planctomycetota bacterium
GCCTGGTTGTCCAGCGGCACGAAAATGGGGTTGTTCATCCACAGGTCCGGATGCTGGGTGTTGATGAGGATACCACCAGGAGTATGGCCCGCGAACACTCCAGAGAGTTTGGGTGGCAGGACGTGGAGGCGGTCATCAAGGGCCCCGACCTCCATGGTGACCTTGAGTTTGCCGTCGGCGACCACTACATCTTGACCCGCCGTCTTTTCCTTCGTGGAGGTGATGCGGTAGCGATTTACGCCTGCCTGTGCAACGTTTTCCAAGGCGAACTTGGCCCCATCGCGCAGTCCGGTTAGCTCGATGGCGCACGTTAAGGACGTTTCCGTCTTCACCTCCAGTTCGAACACGTCCGGGCCAGCGCGGAGCAGCTCGACCACGGCGACCTGCTCGTCATCGGGAAGGCGGATATGCACGGGATAGGTGGCCAGTTGACCGTGTCCACGGATGGCGAAGCGAGCCGGTAGGATCAGGGACGTCGCGCCCGAGATGCTCTTGTAGGCACTCCGGTAGCGCCCCTGGTCAGCCAGGGCGGTGGCCTGGGCAATCGCGGATTCCGCACCACCCAGCTGGCGGAAATCCCCGAGGGCGCGCTGCCACAGGGCGCGATCCTGCAGCCACAGGCGTTGCGTGCGCATCTCCTTGGCGGTGAATGGCTGGCTGCCGGCCTGGCCGGAGATCGTAGGCCACGCGGAGACCACCTGGAAACGTTCGATTGCGGCATCCCAGGTTTTTTGGCCATGCAGGGTGAAGCGCAGGAAGAAGGATTTCTTGCCGCGCACCTGGGATCCGAGGTCGAAGGACCCGCGGGAACGCCAATGGTAGTGATTCATCCGCTGAAGATTCTGCGCCGTCAGGGTCTCGACGACGGTCATGGCTTCTGGGGTGTCTCCTACCGAGATGGTAATGTTAGCATCCTTGGTCTTTTCGGGGGCCTGGGGGTCAATTTTCGGCACTTGGCAGATCAGATTGAGTAACAACGGACGATCGACCTCGGGGGTGTCGTTAAACACCTCGTAGGTGATGTGGCCTGGTTTACTGGCGTCTTTACGAATGAGGCGATCATAGACATAGGCCGTTGGGTCGCCTTTGATTTCCACATTATCTCGGTTTATCGGACGAGAACGGACTTCGGAATCGAGCGGGAAATCCTTGGCGTAGCGAATGGAGAGCAGTTTTCGGTCGCTGTGGACGGGAGGTTCGGCAGGGCGATCGTCCATCCCTATGGCCGGTGGCAGGAGCAATTTGGCGTCCCCCGGGTTGGCATTGAGGAAGGTCACCATGCGGAAACCGCGTTGGTAGACGGTCTGAATGAAATCACGAGTCGGCAGGCCCATGCATTCCATGTTCGGACAGGTCAGTAATCCACGGGCATTAAGATAATCGTAGTATTGACTGGGAAGCTGCGGCAGAAATTCGCCCGTAGCCCACGCATGCGGTCCGACGGCGATCTGCCACCCGGCCCATTGATGATCGAAATAGGGGCCACCGGGGTCGGCGAAGGTCTGCACATGATTTTCATCCCGGGTCTGACCCTGGGGCAGATGCACCGCTCCGCGATCCACCATGACGGTGTCCCGACCGATGCCCTGGGCGAAGGATTCGCCGAAGCGGTTGGCAACACGGCACATGTTGTCGAAAATCCAGCGCTTCTCGACATCGTTCAGTCCATCGCGGGGATCCAAAGCGACGCCGTCTTTTTTGGCCAGGGCGATCGTCACGTCATTGCTGTCGCCGATGCTCAGGCCCCACTCCTGATTTACGGAAGGCATTGGCAACACGATGCCTTTGGCCGTCATGAAATCTCGACGATCGCGGTAATAACCCAGCGCTTGGCGGAGCCGATGGTCAAGAAAACGATTGAGCTGAGGATGGTTCCACGTTGGCCAGGTAGTGTTGCCGGGAGTCTTGTGCCAGGTGGGTCGGTAATCGTTGACCGCCTGATCGAAAGTGACCTTGCTGTAGGTGATGTCGGAAAAAAATCCGCCAAGCCCATCCATACCTGAGGGATGGCTGCCCCATTCGCTGGCACGGAACGACAGCTGATGGGCGACCTCGTGGGTGTGCACGCGTTCGAGGGCTTGGTCGATGGTGGACTTGATGGTGGCAAAGGGGTGATTTCCGTAGTGGAGGTCGGTCCAAATGCCGGGTGTATAACCGGTACCTTGCATGCCGTTCTTGAGGTCATCCCAGGCCTTGGCCTCCACCGTGGGATCCACCTTGCCCCAGCGGTTGACCTTGCCGTCTGCGCCCTTGGGAAGCAGATCCGGGAGCAGGACCGTGGCGTTCTCGACCGTCGGCATGGGCTGGTAGGTGCCTTCAAGGCGAGTGAGGCCGGCGAAATCGGCATAGGCCCACACCTTGCCCAGGCTGAATGGTTCGGCGCCTTCATTGCGGAACACCACCCGGAGGTTCCCCTGATTGGTTTGGGCCCGGGGGATCTCAACGAAATAGTGATTCGGGCCTGCAGCCATCTCCTCGTAGGTCCGGAAGTAGACGGCAGCTCCGTTGACTTCCACGGTATAGCCAAAGACCTGGGGTCGGCGGTTATGGATTTCCTGGATTTCCAAGGTGATGGGTGTGTCAGCGTGGTTTTACGGCGCGTTCGCTTTGATTGACTGTGTAGAAGCCCATCAGGACGAAGCGGATGAGGAACCATAGGCCGATGCCGAGGAGGAAACTAGTTAGCATGTCCA
>CAIUVD010000187.1 GCA_903902515.1 uncultured Planctomycetota bacterium
CTGTGGCTACTTAGGGGCCTTTGCCGCCCAACACGTCGGGGCGAACGAGGACGACGAGGCCGGGGCCATGGTCTGGCCCATGGCCTGGTTCGCCCTCATCTGCACCGCCGTCTGTCTGGCCATGATCCCCTTCCGGCACCAGATCGTCAGTATCTTTGCCACCGAGGCTCGGGTTGAGGCTCCCCTGGCGGAACTGTTTGCCTGGTACCTGGCCGAGGCCGGCCCCATGGCCCTGGCCGGGGGCATTGGCGGTTTCTGCGGCGGCATCGGCAAGACCCGCCTGGTGATGGGCGTCAGTATCTTTGGCGCAGCCCTGTGCATCGCCCTCAACGCTGTATTGGTCCTCGGCTGGGGCCCGGTCCCGGCCCTCGGGGTCACGGGGGCGGGCCTGGCCACCCTCGGCACGGCCCTGGCCGTCCTGGGGGTATGGCTGGTGTGGCTGTTCGCCCCCGCCCAGGAAGCCCGCTTCCGGGTGTGGGGCCGCCGCAACGCCGACTTCCAGCGACTGGCCCGCTTCTGCCGTTTTGCCGTTCCCCGGGGGGCGACGGAAATTCTGGAAATGGCCTCCTTCATCGCCTTTTCCGCCGTCATTACCCGCTTGGGAACCACCGCCCTGGCGGCCTCCAACTTGGCCTTCAATACCTATCTTTTGGTCCTGGTGCCGGTGATTGGATTTTGTCAGGGCCTAGGCATCGCCGTCGGTCAGGCGGTGGGCGAAGGTCGGCCCGATCTGGCCCGCCAGGCGGTGCGTTCGGCCCTGTGGATTCTCGTCCCCTACATGGTGGTCCTGATGGCCGCCTTCGGCCTGATCCCGGAACTGCTGCTGGCCCCGGCCAAGGGCGAGGACGCTGTCGCCTGGCAGGAACAGGTGGCCCTGGCGATCCCGGTCATGTGGTGCCTGATTTGGCTGATCCCCGTGGATGGCCTGCAATGGATTTGGCGCTTCGCCGTCCAGGGGGCCGGCGACACCCGCTGGCCGATGGTCATGGTCCTCAGTCTGGCCCTGGTGTTCCTGGCCCTGCCCGCCTGGATCATGTCCCCCTACTTGACCGATGCCCGCAGCGGTCTGATCGCCTGCTACCTGCTGATGGCCGCCTACACCACCCTCCTGGCGGGCATGATGGCATGGCGGTTTTATCGGGGTCCGTGGGCGACCATGACGGTTCGCAAAGCGGACTGACCAGCGCTTGCCTGGGGGGCGTTTTTGCAACACTGCTCCCGACCCTGCGAGGAGCACCCCCATGACGACCGCCCGCATCGCCCTGGCCGATGGAACCATCTTTCGTGGCCGCTCCGTCGGCGCCGTTGGCACCGTGACGGGTGAAGCCGTGTTCAATACCGGCATGGCGGGGTATCAGGAAGTCCTGACGGACCCCTCCTATACCGGCCAGATCGTGACCATGACCTACCCGGAAATCGGGAATTACGGCGTGGCCCCGGCCGATATGGAGAGCGAGAAGGCCCAGGTCAGCGGCTTCGTGATGCGTCAGTGCTGCCCGGTGCCGTCGAATTTCCGCTCGGCCGAAAGCCTGTCCGCCTTCCTGACCCGGCAGAACATCGTCGCCATCGACGACGTCGATACCCGCGCCCTGACCCGCAAACTGCGGGTGGCTGGCGTGATGAATGCCGTCATCACCAGCGAAGACCTGTCGGACGCCGACCTCCTGGCCCGCCTCAAGGCCGCCCCCAGTATGGCCGGCCTCGACCTCGCTAGCGTGGTCGCCACCAAGGCGCCCTACGAGTGGACGGAACCCAGTGATACCAAGGACTTCGGTTCGGTGCTGGAGGTCCCCGCCTTCGCTCGCAAGCCGCATGTCGTGGCCCTCGATTTCGGCATCAAGCGCAACATCCTGCGCCTGTTGGTGTCCAGCGGCTACAAAGTCACGGTGGTCCCCGGCCCCAGCGCCACGGCTGCCCAGATTTTGGCTCTCAAGCCCGATGGCATCTTCCTGTCCAACGGCCCCGGCGACCCGGCGGCCGTCACCGGCGGCATCGCCTGCGTGCGCGAACTGGTGACCACCACCGACATCCCCTTGTTCGGCATTTGCCTGGGCCACCAGATCCTGGGTCTCGCCTACGGTGCGAAGACCTACAAGTTGAAGTTCGGCCATCGCGGTGCCAACCACCCGATCCAGCGCACGGACAACGGCGTGGTCGAAATCGCCAGCCACAACCACGGCTTTGCCGTCGATCCCAAGACCCTGCCCGAGGGCGTTCGCATGAGCCATGTGAACCTCAACGACCAGACCTGCGCGGGTATCGAAGCGGTCTCCAAGCCCCATTTCAGCGTCCAGTACCACCCGGAAGCCGCCCCTGGCCCCGCCGATCCGCTGTACCTGTTCCGCCGTTTTGCGGCGGATATCAAGACGCGCGTCGGCTAAAACGCCGCTCGCCGCTCGCGTCATGGCCGTCCGTCACCTGGCCCCCGGGGTCGCGATCGAGGAATCGGCCCTGACCTGGACCCAGGAACGCGGCGGCGGCCCCGGTGGGCAGCACGTCAACACCACCGCCAGCAACGTCCAGTTACGCCTGACCCTGACGGCCATCACGGGTCTGTCGGTGCGGGCGGAGGACCGCTTCCTGGAGCTCGCTTCGCACCTCGTGACGGACGATGGCGAACTGGTCATCACCTGTGGCGAGACCCGCAGCGCCGGCCGCAACAAGGACCTCCTGTGGGAGCGCCTGTGCGAACTGGTTCGCGACGCCCAGGCCGTTCCGCCGCCCCGCCGCAAGACCAAGCCCAGCCGCGCCAGCGTTCACCGCCGCCTCGACGGCAAGGCCCACCAGGGTGAGAAGAAGCGGTTGCGGCGGGATGGGGAATAGGGGATGAGTCCGGGGTCCGGGGTCCGGGGTCCGGGGTCAAAGACA
>CAIUVD010000188.1 GCA_903902515.1 uncultured Planctomycetota bacterium
CATTTTTCCTGAAGGGAAACGGCAGACCGACGAGGATGCCGATCTCAATCCCTTCAAGCCGGGCTTGTGGCACCTGGCCCGCCGCCGGCCCGAGATCGAGTTGATTCCGGTCCATCTCGCCAACCTCAATCGCATGCTGCCCAGAGGCGAGTTTCTTTTCGTGCCCTTGATGGCGATGGTCACTTTCGGTGAGCCGCTTCCCCCGCCCGGGGAGGGAGAAGACAAGACCGCATTTCTTGAACGGGCGCGCCAGGCCGTCATCGCCTTAGGAGACGATTCATGACGTGGGATCTTCCGTGTGGGCCCGCCGCAGAGCATCTTCTTTTCATGGCCGGGGGGATTTTTGGGATCCTGATGCTGGGCAGTTTGGCCGGTGTGATCCTGCGATGGACCGCGCGTTCGGATCAACGTCGGCATCTTGCCGCCGATGTCGTGGCGCGGGTCCATGCTTGGTGGTGGATGGCCTTGATCGCCCTGGGGGCGCTCCTCGCCGGCGAGCGGGTCACCACGGTGCTGTTTGCGGGCATGTCGTTCCTCGCCCTGCGGGAATTCCTGACGCTCACTCCGACCCGGCGGGGTGATCATCAGACGTTGTTCTGGGCCTTCTTTGTGGTGACGCCTCTGCAGTACCTGCTGGTCGGGGCGCATTGGTACGGCATGGCCTCGATTTTTATCCCGGTGTGGTGCTTCATTTTTCTCGCCATCCGCTCAACCCTCAGCGGGGATGCGACGCGCTACCTGGAGCGAACGGCCAAGGTCCAGTGGGGCTTGATGCTGTGCGTCTACAGTTTGAGCCACCTGCCTGGGTTGTTTCTGTTGGAAATCCCAGGTTTTACGGGTCGGCAGGCTGAACTTCTTCTGTGGTTGGTGGTGGTCGTCCAGCTGAGCGACGTGTTGCAATATGTCTGGGGGAAATCCCTGGGCCGACATCGGGTCGCCCCCCATCTCTCACCCAACAAGACCTGGGAGGGATTGCTGGGCGGTGCCGCCAGCGCCAGCACCATTGGTGCGGGGTTGTGGTGGTTAACCCCCTTCACGCCGATCCAGGCCCTGGGGATGGCGGCAGCGATGACCATGCTCGGTTTTGCCGGCGGCATCGTCATGTCGGCCATCAAGCGGGATGCCGGGGTCAAGGATTTCGGCCATCTCATTCCCGGTCACGGAGGCATCCTCGACCGGGTAGATTCCTTGACCTTCGCGGCTCCCGTCCTGTTCCACCTGACCCGCTTCTACTGGACCTGATGGCGGCTTTCGCCGGAGGAGCGGCCGCGGGTCGGCTTACTCTAACACCGCGAACGCATACCCCTTCAGATATTCCGTCTCCGGGATCGCCGGTAGCACCGGATGATCCGGGCTGGCGCCGAAGACCGCGTCCTGACGCAGGGTGCGTCGGGCGTCGGTCGCGGATTCGACGACCATGTGGCGGTAGTCGTCGGCGCTGATGTGGTGCGAGCAGGAGTAGGTCAGCAGGCGTCCGCCGGGGCTCAGTAACTTCAGGGCCTGGACGTGGAGGTCCTTGTAGCCCCGCAGGGCGGCGGGAATGCCGGCGCGGTTGCGGGTGAAGGACGG
>CAIUVD010000189.1 GCA_903902515.1 uncultured Planctomycetota bacterium
ATCAAAACCGGTGATACTCGCTGGGATGACTTGGCTCGGCGCATCCTGTTTTTCTGCTTCATTATCACCACCACCGTCGGCGCCCTGACCGGCGTCGGCATCTGGCTGGCGACGGCCCTCGTCAATCCCGATGCCATCGGCAGCCTGCTGCGGGTGTTCTTTTGGGCGTGGTTTATCGAGTGGCTGGTGTTCATCACCGAGGTTGGACTGATCCTCGGCTATATGCTGACCTGGAAGACCTGGGTCGGGGAACGTAAGGCCAAGCACCTGCGTCTCGGTTATGGCCTGGCAGCGTTCTCCTTCATCACCATGGCCCTGATTGTGGCCATCCTCGGCTTCATGATGACCCCGGGGTCCTGGCAGCAGAGCCGGAGCCTCCTGGATGGGATCCTCAATCCCCTCTACCTGCCCCAGTTGGCCTTCCGTACCTGTCTGGCGATGGTCATGGGCGGAGCCCTGGGCCTGGCGTTGGTCCGTTGGTTTACGGAAAAGGGTGAGTTCCGCGACCAAGCCGTGCGCTACTGCTGCTCGTTTATGATCCACTGGGCCATTCCCCTGTGGTTCGCCGGGGCCTGGTACCTTGGTACCGTTCCGCGGGAGATGATCGATCGGGCGCCGACGGCCCTGGGGACGATGCGGGGTGAAGAATACTACACCCTCATCCTGACGGTGATGGGCGTCCTGACCGGCCTCGGGGCGTGGATCTCGTTCGCGGGCTACCTCTGGCCCCGGACCCTGCCGCGCTGGGCGTATTACGCGCCCTTCGTGGCCCTGTTGGTGCTGCTGGCGGCCTTCGCACGAACCCGCGAGTTCGTGCGCAAGCCCTACATCATCGGCGGCTACATGTATGCCAACGGCATCCGGGTGGAGGACTACCCGCTCTACCAGGCCGAGGGACTCCTGAAGCACCACGCCTATGCCACGGTGCGGGACATCACGGACGCCAATCGGGTGGCGGCGGGCCACGAAGTCTACCGCATCGCCTGCGCCGGCTGCCACACCGCCCACCCCGGCGGCGTCAACAGTGTCCACCTCAAGTTCCGCACCCTGATGGGCGAGGGGGCCTGGAATCCGGCGGCCGTCGATCAGGTCTTGGCCGGCATGCATACCTCCCGGGCCTACATGCCGCCCTTCCCCGGGACCGCCCCGGAACGCCGGGCCCTCGCTGATTGGATCGTGCATCAGCACGACCTCGTCCGTCTGCCCTCCACCCCCGTTGCAAAGGCACCCTGACATGGCCGATATGCCCATTCCGGCCGACATTCCGCTGCCACTTCCCCTGCCAGCCCCGGTGCTGGCGGTGATCCTGGTGGCCCTGTTCGTCCTCCACATCGTGTTCGTCAACCTAATGCTCGGGGGCAGCCTGTTGGCCGTGACCTTCGAGATTCTGGGTCTGAAGAAGCCCGGCTATGACCGCCTGGCCCATCACATCGCCAAGACCATTACCGTGACCAAGAGTCTGGCGGTGGTCCTGGGGGTGGGGCCCCTGCTGGCCATCAACCTGCTGTACACCATTCCGTTCTATTCCGCCAACCGGATCACCGGCGCGGTGTGGATCATGATCATCCCCCTGGTGACGGTGGCCTTCCTGCTGACCTACCTCCATAAGTACACCTGGGAACGCCTGGCCCGTCACAAGGCCATCCACATCACGATCGGGGCGATGGCTTCCCTGCTGTTCCTGGTCATCCCGTTCATCTTCCTCGCGAATGTGAACCTGATGCAGTATCCGGATCGTTGGGAGGAAGCCCGTCAGGGTGGCTTTGCCGCGGTCCTGTTCATGGCCAATGTCATCCCGCGCTACCTGCATTTCGTGCTGGCGGCGGTGGCTTCCACCGGCCTGTTCCTGGTCTGGTACCTGACTCGCGAAAAAGCCCAGGTCGAGGAGTTCCCCGACGAAAGCCGGGCCTCCCTGCGAAAGCGGTTCTACACCGTCGCCCTGGTGCCGACCCTGATCCAGTTTCTAGCCGGACCCTTGGTTTTGATCACCCTGCCGCCGGTCGGCCTCTCGGGTCTGATGCTCGCCCACCTGGGGGCGGCGGTGGTCCTGGCGGCGATGGTGGTGCGGTGGATGTGGCTGGAGATCCAGGAAGCCGATAACACGCCGGCCTTGTCCCGGCGCTTCTGGCACATCGTCATCGCGATGGGGGTGGTGGTGGTGCTGATGGCCACCGCGCGGCAACTCTACCGGGCCACGGCCCTCAAGGATTTCCAGGCCCAGAGTCGCCAGGCCTCCGTCGAACGGCAGAAAAAGGTGGCTTATTATCAAGCCCATCCCCCGGCTGGGGCCCCCAAGGATCCCCTGGAGGACATTCCTGGGTATGGCACCTTCAAGGCCAACTGCATGGCCTGCCATGGTCTGAAGGACAAACTGGTCGGTCCTTCGGCCGTGGTCATGGGCCAACTGTACGCCACCCCGGATGGCGCCGATGCTTTCGTCACCTGGATCCGGACCACCCAGAATCCCCGGCGGGTCAAGGCAGCCGACGAGCCGCCGATGAAGATGCCCGCCTATGGCCCTGGTCAGTTGGATGAGGCGGCGGTCCGTGGCCTCCATGGGTTCCTGATCGAGGTCGCCAAACCCAAGCCGTAAGGGCACATCGACGTGGTTGGTCCTCGGGTGCGGGTGGTGTCCGGTTGGGGAACCTCAACGGGGTGCCACCCGCATCCTGGTCGTTTCATGGGGGTGGCGGTGGCCGGTCGGGGAACTGGCATGAAGGGTGCTATTCCCCTGGGAACGATTCCCCATGACGACTTCCTCGACAACCACGACCGGCGCATCGGGTCCCCCGACCCAGGCCCTTCTGGCGAGTTTGGCGAAGGTCGTGCGTCCGCCGACGGGCCGGGGGAAGCCGCCAACGGTTGACCTGCCCCTGCCGGACCTGCTGGTCCGAGGCATGATCCTGGTGTCGGTGCTGCTGATAGGCCTGTGGTGTCTTTTACTGTGGTGGTTCAGCCGTGACGCCGTGGCCTTGGCTGATGGCATCCGTCAGCGTCAGGAGCACCAACGGGTGATGGACCATCCGCCCCTGCCACCGGGGACCGATCTGGTGAATCCAGCAGCCTTCGAAGAGGCCCGTCATCGTCATCCCGGCCGGGGGTCGGAACTTCACGTTCTGCGGGCCCTGGTGCGTGCCGACAACGGGGATCCCCGAGGGGCCTGCGAGGATTTTGCCGCAGCCAAGGCCGAGGCCCTTTTGCCTCTGGACGCCGAGGCTCGTCTGCGGTGGGCTGAATGTTTGGTGGCGGAACACCGTCCGGCCGAGGCTTTGCCCCTCCTCTGGGACATGCGGCTGTCGACCCTGCGGGAGGATCTGCGGGCACGGGTCATCCGTCTGTTGGTCGCGCTTCAGGTCGACCAACCGATGACGCCCAGCCAGCGGGGTCTTCATTGAAACGCGCACCCGAAGCCGATGGTGGAAGAGTCCTTCCGACCTGAGCCCTTCGAGCGTGATTCCATGACCCAGGCTACCACCAGTTCGACGTATTATCTCTATGTCGGTGATGCGTGGTCCGGGCCGTTTGATGTGGCCCAGATCCGATTTTTCCTTCGCCAGCACCAGGTGTCGGCGGACACCTACGCCTTTGATCACGAACGGCAGCAGCACCACACCGTGGGCGAACTGCTGTCCCGTCACCCGGAAATCACCGCTGACGATACTGATGACGCCACGGGTACGTGGTCTTCGGGAAACAAGGTCACGACCCATCGCTTGACGGATGAAGCCCCCATCACGTCCTCGGCCATTGCCACCGCCACTTTTGATCACCTCGGCCCTGATTTGCGGGGCCTCTATCAGTCCTATCTCGACCTCACCGAGGACCGGACCCTCGACCGGGCCGGCAGTCTGCGCAGCCTGCGGGATCATGGCGCGGCGTTCCGCATTCTGATCACCGCCTCGGCCGGTGATCCCACCACGCTCAAGGATCTGTGTGCCCAGGTCATGCGAGTGGGCGACTACCTGGCGAACCGTCACCAGGATCACGCCCTGTGGGACCGCCTCGAGATCCTGCGCGGTGCCAATCCCGGGAACGATCCGGAGGATGCGGCTTCTGGGGCGGTCAGCGTCATTGAGGTGATCCAGGAGCGGGCTGAGCGGGCGAAGCCGGGGGTCAAGGCCGAGATCATCGAGGAGGAATCCGACCGCTGGGAACAGCCCGGTTTGCGGACCGCCCGTGGCATCATTGCCGACGCCCGGGCCGAATTGGTGGGCACCGTCCAGGAATTGGATTCCGTGCAGCGGGCCTACGCCCAACTCCAGGAACAGCACGCCCAGGAAATCGAGGCGGCCCGTGAAACCTTGGCAGGGGCCGAGAGTCGCCTTGCCGACGAGGAAGCCGCCCGCCGCCAGGCCTTGGCGGAGATCCGCTCCCTGGCCGCCGAAATTCACCGTCTGGGTGTCGAACACCTCAGCCAGGATTCGGCCCTGCGCGAGGAATTGGCCCGCCTGGCGGAGGAGCTGACCGGAGACAATGCCACCGCCATCGCCCCCATCGCTGAGGGCCTGCTGATCCGTCTCGTCACTCGCCTGCGTTCAATGGCCGGTGGTGAAACCACCGATGTGGCCCATCTCCGCGAGGACCTGGCGGCGGTCCGCGCCGAACTGGTCCAGGCCCGGGCTCAGGTCCTGGTTGCCAATGAGGAGCGTGACCGGCTGCGTCGTCAACTCGAAGACCAGCGTCAGGCCGCCGAGCGGGCCATGACCAGTGCCCGGGATCGTGAACAGCGTCTGCGTTCCACGGTGGCGGCCATGGAGGTCACCAAGGACCTTCACCAGGATGTGATGCGGGAACTGGAGGTTCAGTTAACTTCGGCCCAGTCCCGGGTCACGGAAATGGAGGGCGAACTGGGCACGGTTCGGACGGAACTCAAAACCACCCGCTCCTCCCTCGACGAAAAATCCGAGGCCCTCCAGGGCGAAATGCGCCGGGCTGTCGAACTCAAGGCGATGCTCGAGGCCCGCCGTGAAGAGCTGTCGGTCAACCTGCGCTCGGCCGAGGCCGAGTTACAGCAAGCCCAAGGTGACACGGAGGTCGTGGATCCGGCCTTGGTCGAGGCCTTGATGGCCAAGGTCAACCACCTGCGGACGACCTTCGAGACGACCCGCCGCAAGCTGGATGAGCAACAGGCCCTGGCCAGCCGTCTTGAGGAGGAACTGGCCGCTAGCCGCCGTGAGGCTCAGGAGCTGCGTGGCCGGTCTGACCATTTGAGCAGCGAACTTGACGATGCGCGGACCAACCTGACCTCGGCCAAACGCCGCTATGATGAATTGCAGCGGGCCTACGGCCGCCTGGAGCAGGAACGGGAATCCCTCCAGCAAGAAGTCGGTCGCAAAAGTACTGATAGCATCACCCGCGAAGGTAGTGCTACCTCCAGCCGCCTGGGGGTCGCCTCCGGCACCCAACGTTTGACCCAGGCCGTTTCCGACCTGGAGCAGCGTCTGGCCGCTACCCAGCGCAATCTCGACCAGACGGGACTGGCTCTGGATCAGGAGCGGGACCGCGCCCGTAGCGCCCAGGAACGCCTCGAATCCCTGACCGGCGCCATCGAGGAACTGACCGCTGAGCGTCAGCACCTGCGGGTCGAACTCGATCAGCTTCACGCCCAGCATTTCAGCGAACACAGCCGCCATGCGGCGTCCCTGGCCACCGCCACCCAGGCGTCCATCGACGCCGAAAAGCGGGCCAAGGTCGCCATGGCCCGGGTGGTGGAGCTGGAGCAGGAACTGGAACAGGTCTTGGAGGAATCCCAGGTTGCCCTGGAGCCCCTTGTCCGTCCCGATGACCTTCTGGATCAGGCCCGGGCCGAAGCGGAGATTTTCCGCGCCGAGGCGGCCGCCCTCCGCCAGCAACTGGCCGACCTTACGGCCGCCATTCCCGAAACCGGACCGTTGGCCGACGTCGAAGAACGTCTGGCCCGGGCCCTGGCTGAGCGGGAGGAGCAATCCGCGCTCCTCCAGACGGCCCATGGCGAGCGCGACCGTCTGACTCGGGAATTGTCCCGGTTGCGCAATGAACATGAGAGTGCCGCAGTCGAGCATCGCACCGCCCTCAAATCCGCCCGGGACCGTCTCGGTGAGGCCCAGGCCCGGGTCCAGGCCCTGGAGCGGGATCTTGAGGCCGCCAAGGGCGACACCGCCCGGCTGACGGAACTCCAGGCCGAGCGTGAACGCCTGCGGGTCGACCTGGAGCGAACCCAGGCCCTGGTGGCGGGCCAGGCGGGCGGCGATGCGGCTCAGGAGCGCATGATGGCCGACCTGGCGGAAGCCAGCCGCGCCTTGGCCGTCGAACGCGAGCGGGTGCAGACCCTGGAAAATGCCATCAATGAGGCCCGCCGGGCCAGTGATGCGGCCCACGGCCGGGCCACGGCTATTGAAGAGCGCACGATCGCCGCTGCCGCCGATCGTGATGCCCTGGTGCTGGAGATCGAGCGCCTCAAAGGCGAATTGGCCATGGCCCAGGCGGCGGGCCACGCCGCCCGCAGCGCCGAGGCCAACCGTTCGAACGACCTGGAACGCCGTCTTGGCGAGGTCGCCGCTGACCGCGACCACCTGATCACCCAACTGGCCCAGCTGAACGGTGAACTGACGGTTGCCCGTCAGCGCATGGCCCGGCTCGACGCCGAGGCCATCGGCGTCGAACGCCTGGCCCTGGAACAAACCCGAGTCCGGGAATTGGAATCCCGGCTCACGGAAGCCCGACAAGATCACCAGGCCGCCCTGGCCATGGCTTCGGACGCCCGCACCCGCCTGGCTCAACTTCACGCCGAGCGTGACCGTCTGCAGGCCGAAGTCGAACGCCTGCGGGCCGGGGGCGCCACGGGTACCCCGGATGCTGCTGAATTGGTAGAACTTCGGGAAAAGCTTAAGAAATTGATTCGCAGTCGGCGGAAATTGCGGGCCGAGCGGGATGCCCTTCAGGAGCAGTTGGAGCGGGCTCTAGAAGCCGTCCAGGTGTCGACCCGGATCACCGATGCCTCGATGGCCTCCCGTAACGATGCCCTTGACCCCTTGCCGATGGCGGCCTCCGATGAGGGCGGTCTGACGGCCAAGTTCTCTTCGGCCACGTTTACCAGCACCACCAGCCGCTCCCTCCGCCGTACGAATCCGGGTACCCCACCCCCGGCCTTCACCTCCCAGTATGGGCGGACGTCCTTGCCTGCCGAGGCGGCGTTCACATCCACCATTCCGGCGCCTGTGGGCACCACCAGCACTCGCCGTCAGGCGATCCCGCCCCAACGTTCACCCCTGGCCCAGATCGGACTGTTGACCGTCGGCGCAGGGATCGCGGCGGGGGCGGTTCTGGCCACCGCCTGGTCCTTGGCTCCGGTCACCGGCCAGGCGTGGTTGATGGCGGACCTTACCACCATTACGTCTCCGTCCGCAGGTACCATTCGCCTGGCAGCCCGGCCTGGCCAGGTGATTGAGGCTGGCGGCCTGCTGGGTGACATCGCCCGCACCGATCCCGATCTTCTGGAGGTCACCGCCGCCGAGGAAATCCGGGCGGCGGCCATGACGGCGGTGGCGACTGCGGAATCCAATCTGACCGCGTGGCGTGACCGCCGGGCGGCCACCCTCGCGACCCTGCAGCAGGCGATTGCTACGGGAATCAGTCCCGCGCCCACGCTGCTCGCC
>CAIUVD010000190.1 GCA_903902515.1 uncultured Planctomycetota bacterium
CCGGACCCCGGACCCCGGACTCTGCCCCATGCGTATCCTGCACGTCGCCAGCGAAATGGTTCCCTTCATCAAGACCGGCGGGCTTGCCGATGTCGCCGGGGCCCTGCCCGGGGCCCTGGCCCGCCGGGGCCATGAGGTGCGGGTCGCTATCCCCGGTTATCGCAAGGCCCTGGCGGTGGCCTCCAAGCTGGGCGTGACCTGGGCGGCCACGCCCATGACCATCGAAGCCGGCGGCATCGACCACCAGGTCGGGGTCGGCACCGTGGCCCTCCCGAGTGGGGTGATCGTCCATCTGCTGGCCAATAACGAACTGTTTGACCGCGACGGCGTCTATGGGCCCAGTCCGTCCAACGACTACGAGGACAACGCCCGGCGTTTCGCCGTGTTCAGCAAGGCGGCCTTGGCCCTCCCCGGGCTCCTGAACTGGAATCCCCACATCGTCCACGCCCATGACTGGCAGACCGGCCTGGTGCCGGCGTTGTTGGAGCGGGGCTTCAACAACGCCCTGCCCGCCACCCGCTCGGTGTTCAGCATTCACAACATTGCCTATCAGGGCACGTTCTGGCACTGGGATATGAAACTGACGGGCCTCGACTGGGCCCTCTACAACCCGCTGTTTTGCGAGCACTACGGCAAACTGAACTTCCTGAAGACTGGCATCGTTTTCGCCGATCGGGTGACCACCGTCAGCCGCCGCTATGCCGAAGAGATCCAGGGCTCCGAGTTTGCCTTTGGCCTCGACCCGGTGATTCGGGGCACCAAGTACAAGCTGTCGGGCATCACCAACGGCATTGATGAACACGAGTGGGATCCGGCCCAGGACCCCCACCTGGCGGCTAGGTTCTCGGCCGAAGATCTCACGGGCAAGGCGGCCTGCAAAGTGGCCCTGCGCAAGGAGTGCGGCCTGGTGGACGCCCCCGGAGCGGCCCTGGTGTCGGTGGTCAGTCGTTTGGTCGAGCAAAAAGGCATCGACCTGATCATCGACGCCGTCAGTCCCTACATCCTGGCCGGGCGCATGCAGTTGGTGGTGTTGGGGGCCGGCGACCACTACCTGGAGCAGCGTCTCAATGCCCTCCAGGCCCGTCACCCCGGCTGGGTCTATGCCTGGTACGGCTACAACGAGCCCCTGGCCCACCAGGTTATCGGCGGCAGTGACCTGTTCCTGATGCCGAGTCGCACGGAACCCTGTGGTCTGACCCAGATGTACGCCATGCGCTACGGCACCCTGCCGATCGTCCGCTTCACCGGCGGTCTGGCAGATACGGTCAAGGATGTGGCCACCGGCGATGGCACGGGATTCACCTTCGGGCCGGTGGATCTGGGACACTTCTCCAGCGTCCTCGACCGCGCCCTCGGCCTGTGGGAGCATTTCCCCGCCGACTTCCGCGCCGCCCAGGAGCGGGCCATGGAAAAAGATTTCTCGTGGGCCCGGGTCTCGGGCGACTACGAGGATTTGTATCGCCGGATCAGTATCGCCTGAGGCGATTCAGGGGGCCCGGCGGAGGATCACGGTTTCCATCCGCAGGGCCAGTTGGCGGGCCAAGAGGTGGTCGGTGAGTTGCTGCTGCTGGGTAGCATCCAGCGTTCCGGTGGAGGAAGTGATCACCCGCAGACGACGGTTGATCTCCTCGTAGGTCAGGCTTGGCCCAGGAGTGGCGAAGGACACTACGAGCAGGGTGGTCAGCAGCGTGTCTGCATTGGGATCATCCCTGCTTCCGGGATCCCCGGGCACGTTGCTCGTGACGACGGCGTTCTGGCACGACTCGATGCGGTACCACACATGCTGATGGCCGCGAATCGGTAAAAGGGTGCCTGCTGGGGTCGACAACGGGACTCCCGTTGTCGCCATTTCGACGAGTCCCAGTTCTTCTACCAGACTGCTTGCAGCAAACCCCAACCGCAGGTGGTCCTCCGCCGCCGTACGATGGCGCATGCCGGCCAGGAACAGACCCAGGCAGACCGAGAAACCCAGGACGAAGATGCCGGTGGCGACCAGCAATTCGACCAGGGTGAAGCC
>CAIUVD010000191.1 GCA_903902515.1 uncultured Planctomycetota bacterium
CTTGCCGGTAATGCCAGCACGGCGTCTTCGCCTACCACCATTATTGTCCCCCCTGGGATTGTGGCGGATACCACTCCGCCCACGAGACCCTCGGCACCTACCGTTAGCAGTGATACCTCTCCGACTCCCGTGGTGTCGGGAAGTACCGAGGCCCGGGCGACCATCAGCCTATTCGATAATGGCCTGCTGATCCAAACCATTGATGCGAATGGCAGTGGAAGCTGGTCCTGGACCGTGAGTCCCGCCTTTGCCCTGGGCAGTCATTCCCTCACGGTGATCGCCACCGATGGCGCGGGCAATGCCAGCCTCGTTTCGGAAGCGAAAACGGTGACGGTGCGCGATACCACGCCCCCGGCCACTCCGTTAGCCCCGTCCGTGAACAACCCCTTCGATGACAGCCCCACGCTGTCCGGATCCACCGAGGCCAACGCCACGGTGACGATTTATGACGGGGCTCGAGAGGTTCACTCGTTGATCGCCAATAGCGTTGGCGATTGGACCTGGACCGTTGACCCTGCCCTGAATCACGGCGTTCACCTGATGACCGTGACCGCCACGGATGGGGCAGGGAACGTCAGCCCTGCCTCTGCCCCCACGACCGTTGACGTACCAGACACCACGGCTCCGCCCATTCCGGTGGTCACGGCCATTAGCGATGAAACCACGGGAACGCCGACCTTGAGCGGAACGGCCGAAGCACTGGCCACCATCCTCATTTATGACGGAGGCATCTCGTTGGGTACGACCACGGCCAATGTGGATGGTCAATGGTCGTGGACCGTGACTCCGGCTTTGCCTGAGGGGGTGCACCTCCTCACCGTGGTGGCCCAGGATGTGGCGAGGAATCGCAGCGATGCCTCGGTGGGTTCGACCATTGATGTCCCGGATACCACGCCTCCCGTGATTCCCGGCCCTCCCGAAGTCCGCAATGGAACCTCCCCGAATCCAACCTTTTCCGGATCGACGGAATCCGGGGCGACGATAACGGTGTACGATGGTCTCATACCCCTGGCCACCGTGACTGCGGGAAGTGATGGCCTCTGGTCCATGACCAGTGAAACCGACCTCAGTCCCGGCCTTCATGTGATAACGGTCACCGCCAAGGATGGCGCCGGCAACACCAGCGCTGCTTCGCCGTCCTCCACCATTACCGTCGCTGAAACCGCACCGGTGAGGACCAGGGCCCCGACCCCGGATGCCACGGGCGTGACCACGGTCACCCCGACCCTGGCGGGCACCACGGTTTCGGGCACCGTGATTTACATCCTCAATGGTGGCACCCAGATCGACAGTGTGACCGCCGACGGCACCGGACGTTGGCAATGGACGCCCCTGACCCCATTGCCCGCCGGCACCCATGAGCTGACCGTCGTTGAAATAAATTCCCTCGGTGTGGCCACCATTCCCTCAGAACCCATCGTGGTCCGGGTCATTCCGCCGACGGATACCTCCTCCGGGCTCAATCCGGTGGCAGATGGGAGTGGTGGAGGATGTGGAATTGGTGGATCAGTCGCGATGCTGCTCACTGGCTTGCTGGCGCTGGGAGGTCGGAGGTCGAGAAAGACCACCTCGATTCGTTTTCCTTCATCAACTTCTAGATCGCGGTCGTAATACGTTGAGGAGGAAAACAAAAACCTTGTTTTATACGCCTTGAGGCGTGGTCATCATCGCGACTCGTGAGTAACGAGGATGGATTGAGGTAGGAAAGAGGGCGTTGAATTCTCATGGCCGTGCGAGAACACTTTTTTTTGAGGTACCTTATGATGCGCCCTCTACTTCTTGGTGCTGCGGTTCTTTACCTGAATCAACTTTCCGCAGTCGATCAACCAGTTGTCACGTGTGATTTCAATACCGTTAACAAAGCGGATTCATTACCGCCGTACCTGTCGCTCGATAACAGCGGAAACCAACCTTCCACGGTCAGCATCATACCAGACTCCGAGGCGTCTGGGAATTCCGTGGGCAGAGTGACCCTCCAGCCGGGCCAGGACCGTCAGGAATTTGTCATTATGCGTCCGGGAGGGCCAAACGGCACCCTGAGACCTGAAATTGGTGATGATCTTTGGGTCGGTTTTCGCATGCGGATCTCCAACCTGTTGGACCCCCGTATCGGTGGTTCATCTCCGTCCTTGTTCCAACTTGGACCGGTCAGAAACACGATCTCTTGGGAGCAAGGTGCCGGACTCTTTCAGGTTCAACTTTCACGGTCTCGTGGACTGTTGACCTTACGCACATTTCGCTCGTCCGATGGTTCGGTACCCCGCTTTCCTGCCGATTCGACCTACCCCCCATTTCTTGATTTTCTCCCAGAGCCTCAGGACCGTTGGGTTGCCCTGACCTGCCAAGTGCGTTTGCGCGACAATGCGGATGGGCGCCTTCGGATATGGGCGGATGGGAACCTCGTGGTTGACCTTCGAGGTCCCAACACGCTCCCAGGGGATACGATGCAGGTTAAATGGGGGGTCTACATCGGGGGCGGCAATAGTATGGCCGATTCTTTGAGCGCGGATTATGATGACATCGCCATGACGGATGAGCCCGTTGCGGAGGATGGATTCCGTATCGTGTCTCCGGCGGTCTCAACGCCCTATCGATCCGGTGTCGCATTCCAAAAAACCTTGGTTCCACCATCCAGCCTAGTCACCACCGGGCTTTCTTGGGCTACTTCACCATTGCCCACGGGTCTCAGATTCAATTCTACCAGCAAATCTCTTGTGGGCACCTTGCCCTCCAGTGCGCATGGCCGTCGCATCGCTTGGTGGTTAGCCGACAGTTCCGGGGTCCGGCGCTATCAGCAGGTCCTGCGTTTGACCGACCTGAACGCTTCACCGTCCGTCCCGACGGTGGCAACCCCGGCAGCGCCCACAGCAAACAGCCTGACCTCGGCCACTCCGAGGCTTTCGGGAATCACGGCCGTCTATGCCACCGTTAAAATTTACGACAACACCACCCTTTTAGGCAACGTGATGGCCAGCCCATCGGGAGCTTGGGCCTGGACCGTCAGCCCTCCCTTGGCCCAGGGGAGCCATTCGTTGAGGATCATGGTCACCGATGACAGGAACATCACGAGTGCTTTTTCGCCGGTAACCACGATCACCGTTCCGGATACGACGGCCCCGACGAGGCCGCCCGCGCCAATCACCAGCAGCAAGACGTCAGCGACGCCAACGTTGTCTGGCATTACCGAGTCCAATGCCACGGTGAAAATTTATGCCAACGACATCCTTCTCCGGACCGTGACGGCAAACGGTAGTGGTGCTTGGTCCTGGACGGTTACGCCCGCTTTGGCGCAGGGTAGCCATGTCATCAAAATCACCGCTACGGATGGGGCGAACAACACGAGTTACGGGTCCTTGACCACCACCATGAACGTCCCAGACCGGACGCCGCCGGTGACGCCGGCCGCACCGACGGCCAGTAGCCTTACCTCGGCAACGCCAGTGTTGTCTGGCACTACCGAAGCGAATGCGACGGTGAGAGTTTATGATCATACCCTGCTCCTGACGACGGTGACGGCGACTTCAACCGGGACTTGGTCTTGGCTGGCCAGCCCCGCCTTGTCCCAGGGGACCCATGAGTTGAAAATCACGGCCACGGATCCTGCGAGGAACACCAGTGCTGTTTCGCCCCCGAGGATAATCACCGTTGCTGATACGACCTCGCCGGCGACCCCATCGGCGCCCACCGCCAGCAGTCGAACGTCGGCGAATCCCCTCCTGTACGGAACGACCGAGGCGAATGCTACGATCAAAATTTCCAGTGGCGCCACGTTGCTCAGCAGCGTGACGGCCAGTTCCACGGGGGCTTGGAGCTGGAAGGTGTCGCCAAGCCTGGCCGTGGGGACCCATGCCATCACCGTGATGGCTACGGACGCTGCAAACAATACCAGTGCCCCATCTGCGGCGACCACGATAACGGTTGCCCCGGGGACCGTCGTGGACGTCACCCCGCCTTCCAAACCCCCGGCACCCACCGTCAGCAGTGCCACCTCGATGACCCCGATGGTGTCAGGCAATGCGGAGGCTAACTCGGTCATCAGCCTGTTCGATAATGGTCTGCTGATCAGAGCCATTGCCGTTAGCAGCAGCGGCACCTGGTCCTGGACCGTGAATCCCGCCTTTAGCGTGGGTACCCATGCTCTCACAGTACTCGCTACAGATGATGCAGGGAATTCCAGCCCAGTTTCGTCGGCGACTATGGTGACCGCACGTGATACCACGCCTCCCGCCACGCCGGGGACCCCGAACGCGAACAGTGGGGCTGATGACACCCCCACCCTGTCTGGCACCACCGAGGCCAACGCCACGGTCACGATCTACGACGATACCCGGCAGCTTCACACGTTGACCGCCAGCAGCGTTGGAACCTGGTCTTGGACAGTAACTCCTGCCCTGGCCCCGGGTGTCCACCCTGTGACCGTGACGGCGACGGATCTGGCCAGCAATGTCAGCGGTCGTTCCCCGGCGCGAACGATCACTGTTCCGGACATCACGCCCCCGGCTCAACCGCCAAGGCCCTCCGCCAACTCCCTGACGTCGTCTACACCGATGCTCTCGGGGACTGCGGAAGCGAACGCGACCGTGAAAATTTATGTCAACGCCACGTTGCTGACGAGTGTTACAGCCACCGCTGGGGGAACTTGGTCCTGGACCGTGACTCCAGCCCTGGCCCAGGGGAGCCATACCGTGTACGTCACCGCCACGGACGCGGGTGGCAACGTCAGTGCCATGTCTTCTGCCATCACGATCAGCGTTCCGGATACGACACCCCCCGCGATTCCGGTCGCTCCCGTCGTGAACAGCGCCGTGGATGACACCCCCACATTGTCTGGCACCACCGAGGCCAACGCCACGGTGACGATTTATAACGGTGCTACCCCGCTTTATATGGTAATTGCCAACAGCACCGGCTCCTGGAGCTGGACGGTGGCTCCGGCCCTGGCCCAGGGTACCCATGTCCTGACGGTGACGGCTACTGACTTGGCCCGAAATGTCAGCGGTCGTTCTCCGGCGACGACGGTTACGGTTCCGGATACGACGCCCCCGGCGGCTCCTGCGGCCCCTATCGCCAGTAGCCTGATCTCGGCGACACCCGTGCTCTCCGGCACGACCGAAGCCAACGCGACGGTTAAAATCTATAATAACGCGACGTTGCTGAACACGGTAACGGCCAGCGCCACGGGAACCTGGTCTTGGACGGTCAGCCCTGCCCTGATCCAGGGTCGTCACGGGCTGAAAATCACGGCCACCGATGGGTCGAACAACACCAGTGGTTTCTCGGCCGTGACCACCGTCACCGTCCCGGATACAACGTCACCGGCGACCCCGGCCGCTCCGACGGCCAGCAGCCTGACCTCGGGCAATCCTGTACTTTCCGGAACGACCGAGGCGAATGCCAGGATCAAGATTTTCTCGGGCACGGCCTTGCTGAAAACGGTGACCGCAAGTCCAACCGGGGCCTGGACCTGGACGGTAACGCCAAGCCTGACCGTGGGTACCCACGCCATCACCGTGATCGCCACCGATGTAGCGAATAATGCCAGCGCGGTGTCTCCAGCCACCACGATTGCGGTCACTCCGGTGGTTGTGGCGGATACCACCCCACCCCTACGGCCCTCGGCACCCACCGTGAGCAGTGCCACGTCGTCGACCCCGGTGGTGTCTGGGACCACCGAAGCTGGCGCGACCATCAGCCTCTTCGATAATGCGTTGTTGATCAAAACCATCGCCGTTGCCAGCAGCGGAAGCTGGTCTTGGACGGTGAACCCCGCCTTCGCCGTAGGCAGCCATGCCCTCACGGTGATGGCCACCGATGGCGCCGGTAACGCCAGTGCGGTTTCCCTGGCGACTACGGTGACCGTGAGCGATACCACGCCCCCGGCGACGCCGACATCTCCGACGGTGAATAGCGCAACCGATGACACCCCCACGCTGTCCGGCACCACGGAGGCCAACGCCACGGTGACGATTTATAACGGAGCGACGCGGCTGAACTCGGTGACCGCCAACAACGTGGGCACGTGGAACTGGACGGTGACTCCGGCCCTCACGCAGGGGGTTCATCTCATCACGGTGACGGCTACCGACCAAGCGAACAATGTCAGCGGTCGCTCCCCGGCGACCACGATCACCGTCCCGGACATCACGCCTCCGACGAAACCAGCAACGCCGACAGCGAGCAGCCTGACTTCGTCCACGCCGACGCTCTCAGGCACCACGGAAGCGAATGCCACCGTGAAAATCTACGACAACACGACCTTGCTGAACAGCGTCACCGCCGCCACTGGGGGCGCCTGGTCCTGGACCGTGACGCCGGCCCTCGCCCAGGGGAGCCATGCACTTCACGTCACGGCCACGGACGCGGCGGGCAACACCAGTGCCGCGTCGTCCTCGATAACGATCGCCGTTCCGGACACGACGCCTCCGCCGACCCCTGCCGCTCCCACCGCCAGTAGTGTGACATCGTCAACGCCCGCTCTCTCGGGCACGACGGAAGCCAACGCGATGGTGAACATCTACGACAACACGACCCTCCTGAAGACGGTCACTGCCAGCACCACAGGAGGCTGGACCTGGACAGTCACCCCTGCGTTGGCCCAGGGTGCTCATTCGCTGAAGATCACCGCCACCGACGGGTCCAATAACACCAGTGCCTTTTCGCCCGTGACCATCATCACGGTTCCGGACACGACCCCACCAGCGACGCCGACGGCGCCAACCACCAGCAGCCTGACCTCGGCCACGCCAGTGCTTTCGGGCACCACCGAGTCCAATGCCAAGGTAAAGATTTATGACCATACGACGCTCCTGCAGACCGTGACGGCTAGTGCCAGTGGTGCCTGGACATGGACGGTGACGCCGGCCTTGGCTCAAGGCAGCCATCCCCTCAAAATCACGGCCACCGATGGGTCGAACAACACCAGTGGTTTCTCGGCTGTGACCACGGTCACCGTCCCGGACACAACGCCGCCGGCGACCCCAGTCGCACCGACGGCCAGTAGCCTCACCACAGCCGCGCCGGTACTTTCCGGTAGCACGGAAGCCAATGCGAGGGTGAAAATCTATGACAACACCACCTTGTTAACCACGGTGACGGTCAGTGCTACTGGGGCCTGGACGTGGACCGTGACTCCGGCCTTGGTCCAAGGTAGCCATCTCCTGAAAATCACGGCCACTGATGTGGCGAACAACACCAGTGGTTTCTCGGCCGTGACCACCGTCACCGTCCCGGATACCACGCCACCAGTCACCCCGGCCGCTCCGACGGCCAGCAGCCTGACCTCGGGCAATCCCCTGCTTTCCGGAACGACCGAGGCGAATGCCAGGATCAAAATTTTTGCCGGCACCACCTTGCTCAGAACCGTGACGGCCAGTCCTACAGGAGTCTGGACCTGGACGGTGACGCCAAGCCTGGCCGTGGGTACCCACGCTATTACGGTGATCGCCACCGATGCGGCAAATAATGCGAGTGTGGCGTCTCCGGCCACCACCATCACCGTTACTTCCGTGATGGTGGCGGATACCACACCACCCACGCGGCCTTCGGCACCCACGGTGAGCAGTGCTACGTCGTCGACCCCGGTGGTATCGGGGAACACTGAGGCCGGCGCGACCATCAGTCTGTTCGATAATGCTCTGCTGATCGAAACGATCGCGGTGACGACGAGTGGCAGCTGGTCTTGGACCGTGAATCCACCCTTCGACGTCGGCTATCATGCGCTGACGGTGATGGCCACGGATGGTGCCGGCAACGCCAGCGAAGTGTCCCTGGCGACCACGGTGACGGTGAGTGATACCACGCCGCCCGATACGCCTTCGGCTCCCAACGTGAATAGCCTAACCGATGACACCCCCACCTTATCCGGTACCACCGAGACCAACGCCACGGTGACGATTTATAACGGAGCGACGCGGCTGAACTCGGTGACTGCCAACAGCGTGGGGATGTGGAGTTGGACGGTAGCTCCAGCCCTCATGCAGGGGATTCATCTCGTGACGGTGACGTCCACCGATGTGGCTGGCAATATCAGCGAGAGTTCCCCCGAGATCACCATCACGGTTCCTGATATCACCCCGCCGACGAAACCAGCAACGCCCACCGTCAGCAGCCTGACTTCAGCGACACCGACGCTTTCTGGCACGACAGAAGCCTATGCCACCGTGCTGATCAGCGATGGCGACGGAGTGACGGAGATGGTGACCGCCACGGGAACAGGCACTTGGACGTGGACCCCCTCGGAACCTTTGGCTGAGGGTGTTCATAGGTTGACGATCGCCGCCCAAGATGCGGCAAGCAACATCAGCCCGCTATCGGATGCCGTGGTGATCACGGTCCTTGATGGGACTCCACCATTAACCCCGCCGGCTCCAATCGCCGACTCGAGTATCTCAGCGAATCCCACCTTGCGTGGTATCAGCGAGGCGAATGCCACGATGCAGATCCGTATCAATGGAATCCTGGTGAAACTCCTCTTGGCAGACGAATCGGGTGTTTGGTCCTGGACGGTTGACCCGACCCTGGCTCACGGGGTGCATGTGGTAACCGTCACGGCAATCGACAGAGCAGGGAACATCAGCGCCTCCTCTCCCGAGACATCGCTTAACGTACGAGATACTACGGCCCCTTCGATTCCGGTGATCGCGACCATCGTCGATGGTGCCACGGGAAGGCCGACGTTGAGTGGGTTAGCGGAAACCCTAGCCACCGTCATCATCCGCTCAGGTGAGACCACCTTGGGTACCACCACGGTGCATGCCGATGGCCAGTGGTCGTGGACGGTGACCCCGGCGCTCTCGGAGGGCATGCACCTCCTCTCCGTGGTGGCCCAGGATGCGGCGGGAAATCAAAGCGATGCCTCCATTGCTTCCGCCGTTTCCGTAGCCGACACAACGCCTCCTGCAGTTCCTGCTGCACCCCTGGTTTCCCAGGGAGCCTCGCCAAGGCCCACGTTCTCTGGTTCGACGGAACCCGGAGCGAGAATGACGGTCTACGATGATTCCCATCCCGTGGCTTCCGTGACGGCGGGAAGTGATGGCACCTGGTCTCTGACGATTGACTCCGAACTCAGCCCGGGTCCGCATAGCATCACCGTCACTGCCCAGGATGGTGCGGGGAACACTAGTGCGGCCTCCCCGTCCATCACCATCACGGTCGATGAATTCATTCCTGGGAGACCCAGGGCCCCGACGCCGAACGCTACTGGGGTTACCACCGTGTCTCCGACTCTGGCGGGGGTCTCGGATCCGGAGACCCGGATTCGGATTCTCAATGGGAGCACCCAGATCGGCAGTGTAACGGCTAACAGCACTGGACAGTGGCAATGGACGCCTCCAACACCTTTGACCGTTGGCACCCATGCCTTGACCATCGTTGAAGTGGATGCCCTCGGGAGGGTCAGCAGTCCCTCGGAGGCCGTCGTGGTCAGGGTCGCTCCGCCATCGGACACGGCTCCCGTAGCCACCCCGGTAGCAGATGGTGGGGCTCGTGGTGGTTGCGGAGTCGGTGGTTCGGTCGCGATACTCCTCGGAGGGTTGGTCATGTTGGGAGGCCGGAGGAGAATTCCCAAGGGCTGTATCCGGTGGTGAGCCTGGCACACCATGGCGGGGCTTGGTCGCTTCCCTCCACACCTTTCACCCTGAGGTTTATGATCGGTGGTGGAACCCACCTTCTGTTTCTGGGCGGGCTAACTCCCAAGCAGGATAATGCACCTTACGCCCGTTGTTGCGTCGACCGGGCAGGTCCCTGAGGGAGCCTTCTTCCAGAGCCTCGACTAGCGGTGCCCATCCCGGCCGTACTTGGCAAAGTAAGCTTCCAGTACCTTTTTGACCACCGGGGTGCAAGCTTGGCCGCCGTAGGTGCCGCTGTGGATGTAGCAGGCGAAGGCGACCGTGGGGTTGTCGGCGGGAGCGTAGCCAATCATCCAGGCATGGTCGGGAGTTTTGCCGGCTTCGCGGGTGGCGCTGCTGCCCCATTCGGCGGTGCCGGTTTTGGCGGCGACCTTGATGCCGGCGGCGGGGCCTTGGAGGACGAGGAGTTTCGCCGTCGAGTGAGGCTCGTTGGCCGTGACCTTTTCCATGCCGAGGCGCACGTCGTCGAGCCATTCCTTTTTGATGTGGAGGTCCGTGACGGTCACGTCGCCGAGGGGTTTGACCAGGAAGGGCCGGACGATGTGACCGCCATTGGCGACGGCGGCAGCGATGGCTACGCATTGGAGGGGGCTGGCGGCGGAGAACTGGCCGATCGACATGCGCCAGGTGTCGCTGGGGTACCAGGTGGGTTCCCGGGGGCGGATGCGGCGGATGGTCGCGGGGGTCGGCAGATGGCGGGGATCATCGGGCGGTTGCTGGGCGACATCCAGGGCATTGCGGCGGCCCAGGCCGACCTTGGCGGCGATGTCCGTCAGGCGTTGGGGGCCGAGGGTCGCACCGATGGTGGCGAAGTAGACGTTCGAGGACATCTGGATGGCGGTCACCAAATCGTAGGTGCCAGCGGGCGCGTGGTCGCGCAGCACCTTCTGGTTGCCGACCATCGCCATGTAGCCCTTGCAGTAGATTTCAGCGCCGGGGTTGATGACGCCGTATTCGAGGCAGGCCAGGGCGGTCAGGATCTTGAAGGAGGAACCCGGCGGCTGGCCGGGGGAGCAGGCGTGGTCGATGAGGGGTTCGGCCGGGTCCTTGATGAGTTTTTGGTAATCCTCGCCCAACTGGTCGTAGGAGTACCGGGGGTTGGAGGCCAAGGCCAACAAGCCCCCCGTGTGGCAGTCGATGAGAACAAAACCGCCCCGGCCCCGGCCCACGGCCTGGGCCCGTTCCATGCGGTCCGTGGCGGTGCCGAGGGTGGTGGCGATTTCCAAAAGGTTGGACAGGCCGTCCTCCGCCGCCTTTTGGCTGTCGAGGTCGATTTCGGTGACCAGGTCGGCCCCATCGAGGGGCTTTTCCTCCCGGGCCACCTGGAGGCCCTCGGGGGTGCGAATCCGCAGGCGGCTGCCGGCCACGCCCCGCAGGATGGTGTCATAGGTTGCCTCCAGGCCCCAGCGGCCGACGGACGGCCCTTCGGGGTCGGCCGGATCCGGGCCGAGGGTCCCGAGGGTATGGCACAGGGTGTCGCCTTGGGGATAGGCCCGGCCGACATCGACGCTGACCGTCAGGCCGGGCAGTTCGGCCACGGCGTCGTCGTAGCGTTTTTTGAATTCCCGGGGTGGTTCGGCATCGCGGCCGGCGAAGCGCACGGCGAAGGCTCCGGGGATGTCGGCAAACAGGCGCAGGGCATCCCGGCGGGTCCGGCCGACCCAGCCCTTGTCGGCCACCAGGCGGGCCTTGGCCAGACGTTGATCGACCTCCAGACGGGTCGTCGCCCGGCCGAAATCCGTCAGGGCCGCCGCCAGGCCATCTCCCAGGCGGTTGAGGCGTTCATGGTCGAGGGGCATGGGGTGGATGCCCCAGGCTTGTTCACAGGCCCGGGACCGCATCGGCTCGGCATGGCGTTCTATCAGGGATTGGAGCGTCACGGCATCGAGGCCCAGGGACGCCGCCAGTCGCCGGGTAAGTTGGCCATAGACCCCATCGACCTGGGGCGGGTCGCCCTGGATCAGGAGGATCCGCTCCCGGCCCCCGGGCACGCCGTTGATGGTCAATTCGGCCAGGGTGGTGCCCCGGGGCAGGCGGGGGGCGATGATTTCGGCCTGGCTCGCCGGGCCGTACAGCCGGGGTCCGGCGGCTACGGGCCGGGCGGCGAGGGCCTCGGCCAAGGCCCGGTGGAAGCGAGCTTCGAGGCGGTTGGGACTGACATCCGCGACGGTGGCAATGGCCGCCAAGGCCTGGGTCCGCTGGTCCTCTGCCAAGAGCCGCAGGCGCAATTCCGGCTGGCCCGGCAGGGCCAGGACGAACGCCGGACTAAAGGGGGCGAGGAGGTCGGCGGAGGGGGTGTCCTCCAGGCGGAAGTCCCGATCCAGGACGGCGCAGGCGGCTCGCCAGGCGTCTTCCCGCAGGATCTGCACCGGCAGATTCCAGCGGGCCCGGACCTCGGCCTCCAGGGCCGTTACCGGGTCCTCCTGCAACTGGTCACCTTCGGCCAGGGCGGCGATGCCGGGGCCGTCCTCATCCTCGGCCATGGGTCGCTGGGGGTCGAAGGCCCGGCGGTCCACAGATACCAGGGCGATGGCGCCTTCGCCCCGCCGCGGGCCCCAACGCAGGGCGGTGGCCGGGTGGCCCAAAAGTTCCCGGGTCACGACGTCTTGCAGATCGGTGCCCGCCGCCAGGCGCAGGCGGCCCCGCAGGTCGGCCAAGAGGGTGCCAAAGCGCCGTTCATCGAGAGTCCACCACACCACATCCCGGGCCAGGCGACCCCGCAGGACCAGGTCCTCAAACACGACCGAAGCATGGTAGACGGGGCGGGTGTCGGCGATGGGCGTGCCGGACCGATCCAGGATCCGGCCCCGGCGGGGCGGGAGAATTTCGTTGATGACCCGGGCTTGTTCCGTGGCCGTGGCGTAACGGTCGCCATGGATGATCTGCAATTGAAAGGCCCGGCCGGCGAACAGCACCAGCAGCCCCGTGAGCGCGAAGCCCGTCACCACCACGCGATCTGCGGCCATGGGGAGAGCATCACCCCCCTGGCGGGGCGGCAATCAGCATGGGAACAGGGCCGGACGGAATCCCAGATTGGGTAGCCGGTTGGTCGGCGGATCACCGCCCGCACGGTCGGCCCGGCAATGCTGGGGTGGAATGCTCCAGGATCCCCCGCGCACGCAGAGTTTTTGCTGGGGAGGATCGGTCACTGCCCAATCGGAGCACCACTCCCAGAGGTTGCCCAGCATGTCGTAGAGGCCCCAGGGATTGGCCCGCAGAAGGCCAACCGGGCGAGGTGACCCGCCGCTGTTCCCAGCGTGCCAGGCGTGTTCGTCCAGGGGCTGGGGCGGGTCCGCCGGCCCACCGGCCCGAGCGGCATATTCCCATCCGGCGCTGGTCGGGAGGCCTCCCCGCTGGCCGAGGCGGACGCCGATGCGATCGCACACGACGGTGGCGGTTGGCCAATCCACGCATTCCACCGGCAGGTCGCAGCCCCGAAACTGCCCGGGGGGGCGGCCCTCACCGAGGGCTTCCCATTGCCCCTGGGTCAGCGGGGTTTCCGCCAGCCAGAAACCCCCAGGGTCAAAACCCGGGATCCAGCGGAACACCAGGGGTCGGCCAGGGAGTTCCAGGACGAGGTCACCCGGGGTCACTTCAGATTGCCAGCGTGGAGCCCGCATTCCTTCTTGGTGCTCTCCTCCCACCACCAGCGGCCTTCCCGTTCGTGCTGGCTGGGCAGCACCGGCCGGGTGCAGGGCTCGCAACCGATGGACACGAATCCCCGCTCATGGAGGGGGTTGTAGGGCACGCCAAGGGCACGGATGGCCAGCCAGACCTCTTCGGAGGTGGTGTTGGCCAGGGGGTTGAACTTGTGGAGGTCGCCGCCCCCCAGGCCGTTGAACACCGGGTCGATCTGGTGGACGGGCACCGTGCCCCGGGTCGGGCTCTGATCCCGGCGTTGGCCGGTAACCCACGCCTTGAGGCCCGACAATTGGTGGCGCAGGGGGGCGACCTTGCGGATGTCGCAGCACTCCTTGTGGCCATCGTCATAGAAGCTGAACAGGCCCTTGGCCCGCACCAGGTCCTGGAGGGCTATGGCATCGGGCACGCAGTACTCGATGCGCAGGTCGTAGTGTTTTTCCACGGCCTGGAAGTAGCGGTAGGTGTCTGGGTGGAGGCGGCCGGTGTCGAGACTGAAGACCCGGAACGGGCGCTTGGTCTGGGCGGCGTACTCGATCAGCAGCACGTCCTCGGCGCCGCTGAAACTGAGGGCGGCATCCCGGCCGAAAGTGGCCAGGGCGTGGTCGAGGACCTCCAGGGGGGAGGCGGTGCTGAGGTCGCGGGTCATGGCAGGCGTCGGGGGCTGGGGGTGGGGGCCAGGTAGGGGTCGCTGACCTCGATCACGCGGTCGGTTCCGGCCGGGCCGGAGAAACGGATTTCAAGCTGGAGAAACTCGGTGCGCGGGTGGCGGAAGATGTCGATGGTCGAGTTGGGTTTCCTGAAGACGAACACGGCGTGTTTGTCGACCACATCGCGGATCATTCCCGGTTCGATGGCCAGTAGGTCGAGGAAGGCCCGGGCCACGGGATCCCGGGGGTGATTGATCCGGTCGGGCCGCACCAGGGGAACGACCACCAGGGCCACGACTCCGAGGATGGTCAGGCCCGGCAGAATGGCACTGCGGAGCTTCACAGATCTTTGCCTTCCAGGGCATTTCGCAGGTGGCGCAGGGCGTGGTGGAGGCGACTGCGCAGGGTCCCCAGGCTGACGCCGCCACCGATGATGTCCGAGGCCTCCTCGTAGGAGAGTTCCCGAAAGATAATCAATTCGATGATTTCCCGGTGGACCGGGGTTAAGCCTTCCAGGGCCTCGCGGAGGATCCCCAGGGACTCCTGTCGAGAGAGGAGGGTTTCAATGGGCACCAGGGGGGCAGCATGATCGATCGGTACGCCGTCCTGGTCGGCGATGCCCGAGAGGGACATGGAGGTGGTGCGGTGCTTGCTGGTCAGCCAGTCGAGGGCCCCATTGCGGGCGATGGTGTAGAACCAGGTGGTGAAGCGGCGCGAGGTATCAAAGCGTTCGGAGTGCTCGAACACCTTCAGAAACGTCTCCTGGGACAGGCAGGCCGCCGCTTCGCGATCCCGGGTCAACTGGGTCAGGTAGCCGAGGATCGGCTTCTGCCAGCGACGATAGAGGATTTCAAAGGCGGCGTAGTCGCCCATCTGGCAACGGGCGACCAGCGTCTCATCGCTCGGCTCGCCCGTTGGCGTCATGAGAGCGTGACCTCGATCAACAGGCCATCGGTCGGGCGCACGGGTTCACGGAAGGCGAGGCGCTTGGTCGACACGAGACGCGGCACGCCGTCGGTGCCGTCCAGCACCAGGTCGCGGACATCGAGGATTTCGGCCCCGGACGGGCGGTAGACCCGGGCCTGGGCGGTGACCACCGGCCCCAGGCCGAGGGCCTTGGCCGCCAGCCAGGCGGCATCGGCGGCCGCCGACCACTGGGTCACGCCCATCATCAGGGGCGCGCCGGGGAAGTGACCAGGCACGAAGGGGTGGTCAACAGGATAGGTGTAGGCGGCGATGGCGGACTTGGCCGCGGCATCGATGGCCACCAGACCATCGGCAAAGCGCATCATCGGCGCCTTGAAGGCCAGGGCCTCGTTACCGCTGATGAAGGCTGGTGGGGTCGCAAAGGGCTGGGCCGGGATGCTGCTGATGGAGTCCATCGAGGCCGAGCCGGACATGACTTCCGCCTCCAGGATCGGCTGGCCGTCGATGGTGGCACTGGTGCCGAAGGAGCTGAAGCCGCCCCGCTCGCGGGTCAGGATGGCATTGCCGATGATCTCGCCATGGAGGGGCACGGTGCGGTGAAACACCAGTTTCGAAATCATGCTGAACACCGCCACCTGGCCCTGGGCGGCCAGCTTGGCCGACAGCAGGGGGATGCCGGTGAGGGCCATCAATTCGCCTAGAAACGGTTCATTCCATACTGGGGCACCGCTCGCGTCCTGGCGGCCAAACACCTCGCGGCCCCGGCAGTCACCAGCGGGTACCTTGGTCAAGGATCGGGTGGTCTTGCCATCGTCACTCATCTCAACCGTATCCGGCATGAGGTTGGGGCCCCGGTGCGGGAGCAGGTCTTCGAGGGCCTTGGGGCAATAGCAGCAGGGCATGGTAACCTTCAGGCGACCCACAGGGCCGCGGGATCGGGGGAGCGGTCGGCCAGGAGGGAAGCCAGGACCCGCGGATAGAGAAGACGTTCGGCAGCCTGCACCCGGGCCGCGAGGGTTTCGGCGGTGTCCACCGCTAAGACGGGCACCGCTGCCTGGGCAAGGATCGTTCCGGTGTCGTAGCCGCCAGCCACCAGATGGGCGGTACAGCCGCTGATGCGACAGCCGTGGTCGATCACCGCCTGATGGACGTGGCGCCCATACATGCCCTGGCCGCCGAAGGCCGGCAGCAGGCTGGGGTGGATGTTCAGGGTCTTGCCGCGAAACGGCTCCGGTGGATCCCAGAATTTTAGCCATCCACACATGACGACCCATTCGGCGCTATAGGTGAGGAGGGCGGCAGTGACCTCCTCGGCCCGGCTGGCGACCACCGTTGGGTGGCCCCAGGTTTCGGCCTTTTGCAGGCCCCCAAGACCCGCCTTCGAGCCGATTACGACCGCAATCTCCCCCGAAACCCGGCCATCGGCACAGGCCTCCGCCAGGTTTACATAGGTCGTTCCTGACCCACTGAGAAGGATTCCGATACGGGGCATGGCGGGCGGAGGATCGGGGAGAACGGCTCATGGGCAATCCCGCAGGTGGTGCAAACCCTGCGGTGCGGTCACCCTGGACAGCCAGCTCCCAGGCTGCCCAGGGTGATCACGGCGAGGCATGGAGGTCGATCACTTTCGTCGTCGTCCGGATCACGGAGGTCATGCGCGATCAGCTCGATCCCCAAGGCCGGCAACCGATGCGGAGTGAGGGGGTTCCTCCCGGCGGGGGGGCGGTTGTCAGGGCCCATTCATCAGGACACTCCGCCCCCTCAAGGACGAACCCCATGGCCATCTGGAGCAAGGGCGGCGACGAGACGAATAGCCTCGTGCACGCCTTCACCGTCGGTGACGACTACCTGAACGACCGCGTTATCGCCCCCTACGACATCCTCGGCAGCGCGGCCCATGCCCGCATGCTCGGGGCTGTCGGGCTGCTGACGCCCGAGGCCACCACCGCCCTGGTGGCGGGGCTGGCGGATCTGCATCGCGGCTATTTGGCCGGTGAATGGACCGTCAACGTCGATGACGAGGATGTGCATAGTAAGGTCGAGGCCCTGCTGACCCAACGTTTGGGAGAGCCCGCCAAGCGCCTGCATACGGGCCGGTCGCGCAATGATCAGGTTCTAACCGCCGTGCGCCTGTGGCAGAAACATACCTTGGCGATCTTCGCCGGCGAGGTCACTCGCGCCGCCACGGCCCTGGCCGAGGCCGCCCAGCGTTACGAGTTTCACCCGCTGCCGGGGTACACCCACCTCCAGCGCGGCATGCCGTCGTCCGTCGGCATGTTCTTTGGCGCCCACGCCCAGGCCCTGCTGGATGACTTGGCCCTGTTCGAGGCCGCCTGGGCCTTGGCCGATCGCAATCCCCTGGGTTCTGGGGCTTCCTACGGCGTCGGTTTGCCCCTCGACCGCGCCCTGACCACGACGTTGTTAGGCTTCGCCAAGGGCGGCGGCATTGCCATGGCCGACCAGAATGGCCGCGGCAAGGTCGAGACCGCCGTCCTTGATGCCGCCGGCGCGGTGCTCCTCGACCTGTCGCGCCTCGCTGCGGACCTGGTGTTTTTCACCAGCCAAGAGGCCGGTTTCTTCCGCATCGGCAAGGGCTTCACCACCGGCTCGTCGATCATGCCGCAGAAAAAGAACCTGGACCTGTTCGAGTTGCTGCGCGGCCGCACGGCCCGCTTTCTCGGTTTGCGCACCGGCCTTTACGCCACCACTGTCGGTCTGTACTCCGGGTATTCCCGCGATCTGCAGGACACCAAGGCCCTGTGCATCCAGGGGCTGGACTTAGCCCGGCAAGGTGTGGCCGTTACCGCCGCAGCGGTGCCGACCCTCGAACCAGTACGCGAAAAAATCGAAGCCGCCCTAACGCCGGACATTTACGCCACGGACGAGGCCTATCGCCTAGTGAAAGAGCAGGGCATCCCCTTCCGCGATGCCTACGTTCAGGTGGGCCGTAACATCGCCGCCCTCGGTATGCCGGACCACGAGGCCACCGTGAAAAACCGCACTCACGCGGGCTCCACGGGCAATCTCGGCCTGTCGGCCCTGGTGGCCGACATTGCGGCTGCTGGCACCGCCTGGGACACCCGCCGCTTGGCCCTGGAAGCGACCTGGGAACGAGTTTTGGCGCCTTGAGCGACCAGGATGCCTAGGCAGGCCATGGGTGACGTCACCCCACATCACCATGGGGTTAACACCCCATAGGAATAGCGACGAAGAGTTTTTACACTGGGGCCATGAGCCTCGGCACCATTCTCCTCGTCGTCCTTATCCTCATCTTAATTGGGACTTTACCGTCCTGGTCCTACAGCAACAGCTGGGGCTATTATCACACGGGCGGACTTGGGGTAGTGGCGTTGGTCATCCTCATTTTTGTGCTCATGGGTAAGTTGTAAAATGAGCGTCCGTGGTGCGGATACCCCAGGCTACCCCCATGACGGCGGGGCCAGGCCGCAGGGTACCCGCCGAAAGGCCAACCGCACCACAGCCAATTACCCAAGCCCCAATCAACGAGGTTTTCCCAATCCGCCGGATGGTATTCCATTCATACCTGCCCGTGGGACGAGGCGGAATGTGAGCAATGGGGACATCCACGCAGATCCCGCATCGAGCGGAAAGATCGGATGGGTGGCCCTCTGGCTCCTTGGAATTCCACTTCCGATTCTCCTCATCGTCTATTTTCTCGCCGCCTGACCCATGCGTCGATGGGACGAAAAAATGGACCTTGATGACGAAAATAACCCGCTGGAAGGCTTTGTTATAGGAGGGAGTGGAGATTCGAGGAGGTTGCGCCTCATGCATTGATGGGGCGCGACGGGATCAGGTTATCCACCGCGTCATTCCTCACCGGGTCTTCGACGTTCTTCAGTTTCGAGCGGTCTTAATCAGGTTTCATCTTTGAACGTCGAATAAACGTTTCCCTGCCCCATCCCTTGGACATCACGTCATGAACGCCCTTATATCTTTGATCCTGCTTATCGCGGGGGTCGCCTTCGTAGTTCTTGGCCTCAACGCCATGGACTCCTTCGCATCGAGTTTTTCAAGATTCTTTACCGGAACGCCAACCGATACCTCCATGTGGATGCTGATCGCCGGGATCGTGCTGATGTCCATCAGTGGATTGGTATGGTTTCGCGGCACACGGCATACGGCTTGATGATCCGCCGGTCGATGACGTGGACTCGTGTCTTTTGACCTCCCATCCTTTCTTTCTTTCTTTCTTTGTCTTTGAACGCTCAACCCGTTAGGAATAACATGACCAAACGTATCCTGCTGACCTCAGCCGTCGCCACCTCCATCTTCCTCTTTGTC
>CAIUVD010000192.1 GCA_903902515.1 uncultured Planctomycetota bacterium
ACCGGGGTCAGTTTGTGGATGGTACTGTCGGTCTGATACAGAATGAAGTCGCCCGGCACACGGGTGGCGAGGGTGACCACCGCATCATCGGCAATGGCCGCTGCCGTGGTCGAATCGTAGCCACGGGTGACCGTCAGGGAGGCGGTGCCACCACCCGCCGTGACCAGCAACAGTTCGCTACCGATTTTGAGCACCGAATTATTGGGGATGAGACTGCCAGAGTCGACCACGAGGGTGGTGTCGGCGGCCACGAGACCCGTAGCATCATTAACGGCCGTCACGACCGGGGTCTTCACGTAGCCATTATTCAGCACATCCCAGCCACCGACATCGACACCCCAGTCGACCTTGAAGACGACCGTCGAGCCAGAGCCCGCCGCACCCGTCGAGGGCGAAAGAATGGTGACAGTGGGCTCGGCGCCGAACGCTCCCGCACCCAGGGCACCAAGGGCAAGGAGGCTAGGAACCAAACGGCGGGTACGGGCGGTGGACATGGCAGCACTCCTGGACGTGGAAAGATGGCGGGATGATTTGGGAGAGAGGGACATGGCGGCTCCGGATGCGGGGCGGTGGTTTGGGCGGGGACGACCGGACCACACCGGCGCATCCAGGGCGAAAGAGCAATCGACACGACGCACGATGTGGGCCAAACCTCCACCATGCCGCCCCACGTTCCGTGAAGGACGTGTGACTTCAGCCAGTATCGGTAGCTTTCACCCCGACTTGAGCCTGTCCTGAGTATACCTCAAAAATCATTCGTTTCCATATTCTTTTGGGGATCCTCCAGTTATGACGAATGTTTCGAATGTTGCAGGTCGATAGTTTCACGCCGGATGACCCATGGGATCTGCGGCTGATGGTCTGCAGCCCAGCTGATGGCTCGATATTCACGACGAACTCGATCTTTGGACCTCAGACCTTGGATAGACGACCAAGCGTGCCCCCTTGGCATGGCTCCTGCGTCAGAGGGTTGGCCGTTGGCCCCCACGCCCAATTCCTCATCACGGCTGTACTCCTATGCCTCACGCCTCCGTGTCCTTTGTTTCCCGCCCACCAAACCTTTTGGGGTGGGGCTGCCGGGCTCTGATGAGCGTCCTGGTGCCCCTGACCGTCAGTATGGCGGAAGAACCCACCGGCCTGGGGTCGTTGTTGGTGGGTGGTTCGTTCACCGCCTTGGGGACTCCTCACCTCGGCCTCTTGGACCCCAGTTCTGGCGGTCCCCAGGGCAGCCCCTTAGCCGTCGATGGGGTCACGACCCTGGCGCGCTCAGGGAGCCACCTCTACCTCGGAGGCCATTTCACGGGCCTCGGAGGCCTGCCCCATCGCGGACTGGCGCGGATCAATGCCCAAGGCCAGGTGGATGCCGGGTGGCACGCCGACGTTACGGGCGAGGTCCTGGCCATGACCATCCATGGGGACTTTCTGTACCTGGGCGGTCGATTCACCGATCTTGCCGGACAGGCCCGGGGAAATCTGGCCCAGATTGACCTGCGGGCTGGTTCCCTCACCCCGTGGAAGGCTGATGCAGATGGTCCGGTGCAGGCCTTGGTGGTGACCGAAGGCGGCCTGCTGGCCGGGGGATCCTTCCTGACCATCAATGGTGAGGACCAGGTGCGTATGGCTCGACTGGATTTGGAGAAGGGCCAGCCGGATCCTGGCTTCACCGCCGCCGCCGATGCCGAGGTCCGGGCCTTTGCCCCCGTCGGTGCCCGGGTGGTGGTGGGTGGGCTGTTCAGTCGGATCGGCAGCCAGGACCGCCACGGCCTGGTCCTCCTTGATGCCAAGAGTGGCGCCGTGGATCCGACCTGGCGCCCGGAGGTCAACGGCGTGGTGATGGCCCTGGCGGCGAACCCGTCCCGGGTGGTGGTCGGCGGAGCCTTTGAACACGTCAACGGGATGTCCCGCGCCAACGGCGCCGTGATCTCCCTTAAGGACGGCTCGATCGCCGAAGGTCGCCTGGAAACCGATGGTCCGATCCTCAGCCTGGCAATGGATGCCGCCGGACGTTGCCATGTGGCCGGGGAATTCACCACCCTCAATGACCAGACCACCGGGCCCGTGGGTCGCTTGGACCTCGGTACCGGCATCGTCGATGCCGCCTGGAAACCCGGATTCACCAGTGGACGCGCCACCGCGATCCTCTGTGAGCCGCAGCGGATCTCGGTCGGGCTCAGCCGGATTTTTGGACCCGCGCGCCCGGGACTCGCCACCCTCGACCTCGCCGGTCTGGTGACGGGATGGCGACCGGTGCTGCACGGCGCCTACCCCCGCATCCTCGCGGGCGTGGCCTACGGACCCCACCTGTACCTGGGCGGTGATTTTACCGGCATGGGCAATGCCCCCCACCATCACCTGATCCGGGTCCACCGGTTACATGGCGAACTGGACGAGCGGTGGCGCGGCGATGCCAATGGCGCCGTGGCCAGCCTGGCCATCGACGGCGACCAGTTGGTGATCGGCGGCGACTTCACCCAGGTTCGGGGTGAGTCAGCGCCTTACCTGGCGCGGATGTCCTTGAGCCAAGGCACGATGGTGCCGGTGGCCGCCCCGGATGGTTCGGTGCACGCGATCCTGCCAACCCCGGCCGGCCTGATGATTGCCGGGGCCTTCCGCTCGGTCGGGGGTGCCAAGGCGGTGGGCCTGGCCTGCCTGACGGCCGCAGGCACCCTCCGCCCCGGCACCCGCCTGGACTTGGCTGAGGGCACGGGTCCTGGCCTTGGTTACGCCCTGGCCCTGGTCGATGCCGGAACCGTCGCGGTCGGCGGTGCCTTTGCTTCCATCGGGGAAACCCCCGCCGGAAATCTCGCGCTGGTGGACATCACCGCCGGGGCCCCGGCACGCGGCCTGAGCACCAATGGGCCGGTCCACAGTCTGTTGACCGTGGATGGAGACCTGCTGGTCGGCGGAGGATTCACCACCATCAATGACACGCCCCGGAGCCGCCTCGCGCGTCTCAGCCCCGATGGCCGCGTGAGCCCGTGGCGCGCCGAGGCCAACCTGGAGGTTCGAACCCTGGCCCGGCAGGGCGAACACCTGTGGATCGGCGGGGATTTCACGCGACTGGCGGACCAGCAGGCCCGTCGTTTGGGCCGGGTCCTGGTGGCCAGCGGCCAAGCCGTGCCAACCCTGGGCAGCGATGATCGGATCACCTGTCTTGTGCCGCTCCCCGCCATGACGCCCTGAGTCCCGATGTCCCTCCACCGCCTCGGATCTGCATGGGCCGCCTGGGCCCTGGCGAGCATCCTCGCCTGGGGGGTGGATTTCGTGCCGGTTAGTGGCGAGTGGAACGATCCCGCGAACTGGAATCCCGCCCAGGTCCCAACCCTGAGCAACGACGTCACCATCGGGAGCGGCAAGACCGTTCGGCATACGGATACCGGCTTGCTCATCAGCTGCCGGAATCTGGTGGTGGACGGCACCCTCGACCTCAGTCAGGGGAGCGAGACCGTGGGACTGACCTGCGGCGGCAACCTGACCGTCAACGGCACCCTGCGGCTGGGCGGAGCGACGGGGGGCGTGGATGGCCGGTTGACCATGACCAAGACCGCGCCCTCCATCACCGGCACCGGAACCCTCCTGTTCGGACCTGGCTCCGGGGCCACGACCCTTGAAGTCGGCTCCGGCAGCCGGGTTGCCGTGGGTGGCAGCCTGACCCTGACCGGCAGCTCCTGGCGCCTCGCTCAGGCCGAGACCTCCGACGGTGGCATGTCCTACGAATCGGCGGTGGTCACCCTGGGATCCGCCACCCAGGTGGTGGTGACCAGCGGAGCCTGGGAAATCCTCAATGGTTTGGCCCTCACCGCCCAGGGCGCGATCACCCTCGGCCAGGGCAGCCAGATCCGCTACGACCTGAACGCCTTCTCGCGATTCACCGCCAGCAGCACCAGCCAGATCACCTGGACCGTCAATGGCAATGGCTTGGCGGCGGTTCTGTTTCCCGGCTCCGTGAACCTGGCGGGTAGCCTGACGATCCTCCGCCCCACGGGACTGAGCCTCGCCTACGATGACACCGTCACCTGGGTCGGTCAGGCCCAATCCCTCATCCAGGGAAATTTCACCACCATCGTCGGTGGCAATGCCTGGGCCACCGCGCCCATCACCACCAGTTACCAACTGAGTTTCATCCTCGAACAGCAGCGCATGTCGTGGGCCGGCATCCCCACGGCCATCGCCCCGGGCACCGCCGACATCACCCTGCCCGCCACCTCCTTGGAGGGGCGCACCATCACCTACACCGTCAGCCGGGTGGACGGTAGTCCGGCCACCTCGACCTTCATCAGCAGCCGCGTGCTGCGCCCGGCGAACGTCGATGAAGACCTGCGGATTGTCGGCACCGCCGCCGGGTTCGTCAGCGGAGCCAGCACCTATGACGCCCTCTACAGCACCCACGACCTGTCGATCTCCTCCAGCCTGCCGCAAACGGTGACCATCGATCCCTTGCCTGGGCCCTTTTACTACGGGGAGACCATCCCCCTGTCAGGCTCCTGCACCTCGGGGGCAACCCTGGCCTGGAGCACGGCCGATGGCGCCCTTCTGAGCATCTCCGGCCAGGAGGCCCGGGTCCTCGCCGTCAGCACCCAAGCCAGCCTGACGGCCACGGCCCCGGTGGCGGGCGTTTACCGCACCGCCACGACCACCACCACCATTGGCCCGTTCCTGGCCCGGCCGGTGACCGTGACGGTGGACGGGGGCACCCGGGTCTTTGGCGAGACCACCCCCTCGCCAAGCCTCGCCTACGACAACTTGGCGGCCGGGGACCTTCCCGCCGTCCTCGGCACGCCGGTGTTCAGCGGAAGCGGTCTGACCACAACCGGTACGTCGGCAGTCGGCACCTATCCCGTGACCGCCACCTTTCCCAGCATCAGCAGCGCCTACGTGGTAACCGTGGTGCCTGGAAACCTCACCATCATCCCCAGGCCCCAGACGGTGACCTTCCCGGCGATCGCGAACGTCTTGGCAGGCCAGACCGCGACCCTGGGAGCGACCTCCAGCCTGGGCCTGGCGATCACCTATACCTCCAGCGATACAACCGTGGCCACGGTCACCGGCTCGACCCTACGGGCCGTCGGGGCGGGGACCGCCACCATCACCGCCAGCCAAGCCGGCAATGCCACCACCGACCCCGCCAGTGCCACCCAGACGGTGCAGGTATCTCTGGTGGGCACCATCACCATCGGCAGCCTCACCGGCCCCTTCACCTACGGTGACCGCATCACCCTCTCCGGCACCACCGCCTCGGGCGGACCGATCACCTGGTCCAGCACCTCGCCCCTGGTGGCCATCAGCGGCTCCACCGCCACGGTCTTGAGTATCGGCAGCGGTGCCACGGTGACCGCCACCACCCCAGCCACCAGCCTCTACGCCGCCGGATCCGCCACGGCGACCTTCGGCACGTTCCGAGCCAAGGCCGTGACCGCGACCGTGGCCTCCACCAGCCGGGTGTTCGGAGCGACCAATCCATCACCGTCCGTCACCATCACCGGCTTGGCGGACGGCGACACCGCCAGCACCCTGGGCAGTCCCCTTTATGGCGGCACCGGCACGACGGCCGGGCCCGCCACCGTCGCCGGGACCTATCCGATCACCGTCTCGTTCAGCCCAGCCAATCCCAACTACACCATCACCGTGGTCCCGGGTGCCCTGACCATCACCAAGACTCCGCAGGTCGTGACCTTCCCCGCCCTCACGCCCCTGGTGGTCGGCCAGTCGACCACCCTCGCGGCCACCTCCGACCTCGGCCTGGCCCTCACCTACGCTTCCAGTAATTCCGCCGTGGCCACCGTCAGCGGCACGACCCTCCGGGCCATTTCCGCCGGGTCCGCCACCATCACGGCCACCCAGGCCGGAAGCACTACCGTGGAGGCGGCCTCCGCAACCGAGGCCATCACCGTCCTACCTCCCACCGTTTTTACCCTCGGTAGCCTGACCGGGCCGTTTACCTACGGCGACACCATCGCCCTGACCGGCACCGTCAGCTCCGGGGCCCCCATCACCTGGAGCAGCACCTCGCCCCTGCTGTCCATCCAGGGCACCACGGCCACCGTGATCGGCGTCGGCTCTGGCGCGACGGTCACCGCCACCTGCCCAGCCACCGGCTCGTTCCTCGCAGGGTCGGCAACCGCCACCTGCGGGACCTTTCAGCCCAAGGCGATTACCGTGACGGTGAGTTCCGTCAGCCGGATCTATGGCGCAGCGCAACCGACCCTGACCGCCCTTGTGAGCGGCATGGTCCTTGGAGAGGCAGAGACGGTCCTCGGCACCCCGACCTTTTCCGGAACCGGCAGCACGGCGGGAAGTACCACCGCCGTGGGCTCGTATCCCCTCACCGTGACCTATGCCCCCGCAAACCCGAACTACGCCCTGACGGTGGTCCCCGGAACCCTGACGATCACGGCCCGAACCCAGACCCTGACCTTCCCGCCCCTGGCCAACCTGACCCTCGACCAGACCGCGGCCCTGGCAGCGACCTCGGATCTGGGACTGCCCCTCACCTATACCACCAGCGATCCCGCCGTGGCCACCGTCACCGGAGGGATCGTCACTGCCATTGCCGCCGGCACCGTGACGATCACCGCCCAGCAGCCCGGTGATGCCACCGCCCTGGCCGCCTCTGCCACCCAAAGCCTGACGGTGACCGGAGCACGCCGCGCCCAGACCATCACGGTCACCCCCCTGCCAACGACCCTGACCTACGGCCAGACCCTGACCCTCACCGGCACCTGCTCCTCGGGGCAGGCCCTGACCTGGAGCAGCACCGCAACCCCGGTGCGGATCACGGGCACGACCCTGACCCTGATCGGCACCGGAGCCGGAGCGACCCTGACGGCCAGCGCGCCCCAGACCACGGGGTATCTGGCCGCGACCACCGTCGTGGCCCTGCCCACGATTCTGGCGCGCCGCGTGGTGGTCCAGGTGGGCACCGCCCAACGTCCCCTTGGAGACAATCCAACACCGCCGCCCTCGTTCATCGTGACCGACCTCGCTCCGGGCGACACCATCACCACCCTGGGCACCCCGACCTATTCCGGCCCCGGGACCACCACCAATGCCACGACCTCGGCCGGGACCTATCCCATCACGGTCAGCTTCAGCCCTACGAATCCCAACTACACCCTGACCATCCGGGAAGGATCCCTGCGCATCATCGGTGTCATCGACATTGATGGCAATGAGGTCACGGGCAGTGGGAGCCGGGGGTGCGGAGTGGGTGGCACGGGATTGGCGTTGCTCTCCTTGCTCCTCCTGATGTATACCAATTCACGACCACCAGCCCCTCCGAGACGCCCATGAATCACCACTCCATCCCCCATGCGTTTCTGGTGCTATTCGCCAGTGCTGGATTGGCCGCCGCCGATCTCACCTTCACGGGGGCCATCAATTCCGACTGGTCTACGGGGGGGAACTGGTCCTTGGGTGCCGCGCCGACGGCCAGCGACCGAGTCACCATCCCGACCGGCCTCAGTGTCACGATCAACAACAATGGTCCGGTCTGTGAGGATCTCACGGTCGTCGGTACGCTCCGCTTGGTCACCGACGGCAGCCTTGAAATCACCAACGGAGCCACCGTCGAAATCCAAGGAACGTTTCGCGTGGAGGGCATCAATACGAGCCTTCGGCAATCCCAGGCTGCCGATGGTGACAACCCAGCCCTCACCGTGACCATTTCCTCCACGGGCAATTTCATCCTTGGAACCAACGACGATGCTGGCCAGCTGAAGCTCGAACGCGGTATTGAACTGATCAATAATGGAACTCTGACCATCAAGAGCCGTGGAACTCTGACCCTAAATGATAATTCGTTCAACCGCCTTGAGACCTCCCATCTCATCGACTGGACCATGACCTCACTGCCCGCAATCCTCTTTGTCGGTGGCGGTGATGCGGTCCTTGGCGGCACCCTGACCGCGGCCAGGGCAACCACCTATTTTCCCTCAGAAGGTGATGAGGCGACGCTTCTCAATGGCGCTACCACCATCACGGGAGACTTCTCATCCGGGACCATCACCGGCTTTACCAGAGTCAGCCCAGCCACCACCAAGGTCGCCTTTACCTCCAATGTGGATACCGCCCTGGCCAATACGATCACGATCCTGACGACCAACCCCACCACTCCGCGCTACGGTGATGTGCTCACCTTGACCGCCAGCGCCAGCAATCCCACGGGAAGTGTGACCTGGAGCGGCCTGCCGACGGATGTCATCGAGGTCAGCGGGACGACAGCCCGTATCATTGGCATCGGCACCGGGGCCACCATCCAAGTGAACATGGCAGCCCAGAATGGGTATCAGGCCGCCTCCCACAACATCGCCCTGAATGAGATCCTTCCCAAACAAATCACCGTCACCATCAACGGAGGTACCCGGCAAGTCGGCGGCACCAACCCCACCCCGAGCCTGATTATCAACGGCTTGGTGACCGGCGATCTGGAATCGATCCTGGGCACTCCCACGTATACGGGTGCTGGCACGACGGCGAACACCTCCACAGCCGCCGGGTCCTATGCGATTGGCGCCACGTTCCCCTCCGCCAGCAATAAATACGAGGTCAATGTGGTGCCAGGAACCCTGGTCATCACGGCGGCTGACAGTGGTGGGTCTTCCTCGGTTGGGGCCAGCGGCGGCGGCGGGGGTGGCTGCGGGGCTGGCGGAGGGTTAGGCCTCCTCCTGGCTGGAGCCCTCTTCCTGCGGCGACGCCGGGGATGAGGAACGAAAAAGGGCGCTGAGGCCATCGCCTCAGCGCCCTTTTCATTTTGGCAGGTAGCCGGCTCGTTCAGACGGCGGCGAGTTTATGCAGCCACTCACCGGTCAGGCGGTAGGTCGTCCAGGCGCTGTTGGGGGTCGCGCCAAGGACTTCGAAGAACTCGATAGCCACGGTGTTCCACAGCAGCACCGTGAACTCGACGCGGCCATAATCCCGCTCGACGGCCACCCGGTCAATGAAAAGCAAGAGAGCGGTCGCCACGCCACTACTACGGAAATCGTCACTAACAAAGATAACTTCAAGGTACAAGCCGCGACGGGCAACGAAGGTCGAATAGGTCGGGAAAAACACCGCGAAGCCCGCCGGACGACCGTCAACGAACGCCACCACGACTTCAATGACCCGATCAGGACGAGCCAATTCGTGGCGAACCGACTCTGGGGTCGATTGACTGGTCAGGCGCTCATAGGCCGCAAAATCCCCGACCATGGCACTAATCACCTCGGCATCTGCCGGGGTGGCGAAGCGGATCTCAAGACCAGGGGGATCTTTCTTCACGGACGGTCAGTGGACCGAGATCGACGGATGCGTCAAGAGTGCTTGATGAAGCAACACCCCGCCCCCGCCATTCACCGCTGGCCGTGGGGACCAGCCCCATGACCGACCATTGGCGGGCCGCCCATGCCACGAAACCACCCAGGCCGACGCCGGGCTCGGGACGACGCCCGGACTTGTCCCTTCTCCGCCCTTCGGCGGTGCTAGGGTACCCGATTCATGCGTACCGCCGCCCTCATCAGCCTCGGCTGCTCCAAGAATCTCGCCGACAGCGAAGATCTCGTCACCGCCCTCAAGACCGTGGACTTCGGCCTGACGGACGATCTGGCCGCCGCCGATTTGGTCCTGATCAATACCTGCGCCTTCATCGAAGGGGCCAAGACCGAGTCCATCGACCACATCCTGGCGGCCGCCGAGGGTCGTAAGGAGGGCGCGAAACTGTTTGTCGCTGGCTGCCTGACGGAGCGGTACCTGACGCAACTCCAGGCCGACATCCCCGAGGTCGATCAGTGGGTGACCTTTAAGGACTACGACCGCTTCCCGGCGGTGATTCGCACCCATTTCCCGGACGTGCGGACCCACCGTCTGCGCCACGATCAGAAAAGCCAGCTGACGCCGCCGCACTTCGCCTACCTCAAAATTGCCGAGGGCTGCGACAACACCTGCACTTTCTGCGCCATCCCCCAGTTCCGGGGCAAGCACCAGTCCAAGCCTGAGGATGACCTGGTGAAGCAGGCCAAGATCCTGGCCAAGCGCGGCGTGAAGGAGATCAACCTGATCTCCCAGCACCTCGACTACTACGGCCAAGACCTGTACGGCGAGCGCCGCCTGCCCCAGTTGGTGCGGGACCTGGCCAAGGCCGCCCCCGAGTCCTGGCTGCGCCTCCACTACTGCTACCCCAACGACTTCACCGAAGAACTGATCGCGGCCATGGCCGAGACGCCCAATGTCGTGAAGTACATCGACATGCCGATCCAGCACGGCAGCGACCGGATCCTGAAGTTGATGGGTCGCAAAACCACCCGTGCCCACATCAGCGACCGCCTGGACCGCATCCGCGCGGCCATGCCCGACGCCGTTCTGCGGACCACCTTCATCGTCGGCTTCCCCGGCGAGACGGACGCCGATTTCGAAGCCCTCATGGACTTCGCCCGGGAGCAGCCCCTCGACAGCGTCGGCTGCTTCCCCTACTCGGACGAGGACGGCACGGCTGCGGCCAAGCTCAAGGGCAAGATCGCCCCCGAGGTCATCGCCGAACGTCACCACGCCTTCATGAGCCAGCAGAAGAAACTGCACCGCAAGCGCCTCAAGCGCTGGATCGGCACCGAGCAGCGGATCCTGATCGACGCCCAGAAGGATTTTGGCGTCTTCACTGGTCGCCATTACGGCCAGGCCCACGAGGTGGATGGCGTGACCATCCTCCACCACGAACAGGCCGAGGTGGGCCAGTGGGCGACGGTCCGCATCACCGGCAGTAAGGGTTATGACCTGATCGCGGAACCCGTGTGAAGCGATTCCTGGTGCTGTCAGCCCTCGGGCTGACCCTGGCGGGATGCGGCGGTGCGCCCCGGGAACCGGACTCCCACCTACTGCGGAACCGCCAAGGCCACACGGAGGCCTTCGCCGCCGCCACGTTGATCCGGGCCCAGCCCACCGGCGGCGAGCCGGTCCAGATGAGCCTCCACCTGTGGCGCAGCGCCCAGGGCACGGTCAAAGCCGTGGCCACCAAGGCCGAGGTCGATGTCCTGATCGCCCGCTTGGAGCCCTCCGGTCGCCTGCGGGTGTGGTCACCCCGGCAAAACGAAGTCAGCGACACCACCCTGACGGCATCGGATCTGCCCGACCTGCTGAGGCACCTGCCGGTGCTGATGGAAGAACTGACCCACGGCCCCCTGCCCGCGGAAGCCGCCGCCGATGACGCCGGACTCCTCACCGCCCGCCGAGCCGATCTGACGATCCAGCTGGCCCTCAACGGGGATCAGCCGACTACCAAGACGGTGACCACCGCCGATGGACGCCAACTGCTGACCATCGCCTACGGCGATCTCAAGCCCTTCGACACCCTCCTTCGCCCCGCCCGCCTGACCCTTACCACGCCCGACGGCGAGGCCCTGGTCCTCCTGCGCCGCCTGGAGGTGCTGGGTGAGGTCAGTCCCGAACGCCTGCGCTGGGATGCCCCGGCCGATGCCGTCGCCGTCCCCCTTCCCACCCTCCTCGACCACCTGAATCGTTGACATGCGCCCTCCCCGCCGCCCGGCTTCCGCCGATTCCGCCCGCCCCCCTGCTCCCCGGAAAAAACGGGACGACGACGCCCCGCGCCCGGAATCCAAGGGCCGTAGTCGGCCTGAAAGCGCACGCAGCCGGCCCGATGGCACCCGTGGCCGATCTGAAGGTGCACGCGGCCGATCTGAAGGCGCCCGCGGCCACTCTGAGGAAGCCCGTAGCCGGCCCGACGCCCCCCGGCGCGGACGGTCCTCCGCAAGCCCGGAAGGCCGGAGCCGCCCCGAGACCCCCCGCAGCCGACCGGAAGGCCGGTTCCCCACCCGTGGGGAAGGCCGCCGCGACGACCGTCCGTCCCGCGACGAAGCACCCCACGAGGATCGCCAGGATGATCGCCCACCCCGCCGGGCCCGGGATACCCCCCGCCGCGCCGACGCCGACCATCCCGAACCGAAGCCCGCCACCGCCGGCCGTCGGGCCATCACCGGCATCCGCAAGCCGCGCCCGGAAAAGGGCTCGGTCTGGACCCCCGGCCCCGGTGCACGGACCATCAAGACCGAGGCCGGCACCGACCTCGCCCACGTCCTGGTGACCTTCTCCAAAAATGAACTGTCCGTCCGCGCCGCCCGGAAGTTGATCGAGGCGGGCAACTGCCGCATCAATGGCCGGATCGAAGCGTTCCACTCCTACGAGGTCCAGCGCGGCGACGTGGTGGAATTTTTCGTCCCCGAGGACCGGGAACACCGCTTCGACAAGCGCCGGGTCCTCCACGAGGAGTCAGGCCTGATCGCCTACGACAAGCCGCCCTACTTGGCCGTGACCCCCCAGGACGGCCCCAAAAGCTGGAGCCTGTTCGACATCCTCAAGGCCAAGTACCCGGACATCATCCCGGTTCACCGCCTGGACGCCGACACCAGCGGTATCGTGCTGTTCGCCCGCAATCCGACCGTTGCCGCCCAGTTGGAAAAGCTCTTCAAGGACCACCAGGTTCAGAAGACCTACACCGCTTTGGTGCGCGGCCACATTCGCGAAACCGGCACCCACAAAAGTTACCTCGTGAAGGTCGAATCCGGCAAGGGTTTTGAGAAGTGGAAGTCTGGCCGGGGCCAGGATGCCCGGGAAGCCATCACCACCTGGAAGGTCCTCGAACAAGTCGGCAAGTATGGCAGCCTGGTGAAGGTCGAACCCAAGACCGGCCGCTACCACCAGATCCGTATCCATTTCAGCGAGATGGGCCACCCCCTCTACGGCGACCGGATTTATAGCGACCGCCGGGATCCGGTGCATGTCGACCGCCACCAACTGCACGCCACCAGCGTCCTCCTGCCCAATCCCTGCGGCGGGCCGATCCTCAATCTGACCTGCGAGATTCCCGCCGATATGGTGACGGCCATGGAACGCCTCCGGAAGCTCTAGGGACTCCGGCTCACGTCGACGGAGGGCCTGGGACGACTGGTGAAAATCCCCCAGGCCAGGTATCCTTGGGTATGGAAACCGAGTGGTGTCTTGGCCTCCATCCTGCCTTGACGGTGGAGGGTTGTGGGATTTTCGTGTCGCCCGGTTCGGGACGGCACGAGGATCGCACCTTGGAAAATTGGGAACTCATCCTGGTCGAACGGGGCCGTTTGTGCCTCGCCGTCCACGACGTCGATTACGATCTGGGTGTCGGGGACTGGGTCATCATTCCGGCGGGTGTCCGTCATTTCGGCACCCGCGACTTCCCCCCGATGTTGCGTTTTGCCTGGATGCACTTTCTTCCCGAGCCGGGTCACGGCCTTTCCGTGCCCTACCGGGGGACGCTTGCCGACCCAGCGCCCATCTCCGCCCTGATCCGCCGACTGCTCGATCACCTCGCCTCACCACGGCGGGATCCCCTGATCGCCGCCTTGCATCTCGGGCTGATCCTGGCCGAGTTGGCCGTTCCGGCTGTGGCCGAATCCGCCAAGGACGAACTTGCCGCACGGGCCCACAAACTCATTCGTCTGCGCTTCCCCGAATCCCACCTGACGCCGGCCGTGATCGCCAAGGCACTCGGAGTCAGCACCGACCATCTCGGTCGGTGTTTTCGTGCGGCCTACGGGATTCCAGTCCTGGTGGCCATCAACACCGCGCGGGTGCAGGAGGCTAAACGCCTGTTGGCCGTGGGCAGCCTCTCGGTCGCCGAGGCCGCCAAAGCGGCAGGATTCAAGGATGCCCAATGGTGCCGACGCCTCTTTCAGCGTGACACGGGGGTAAGCCCCCGGGCGTGGCGTCGCCTCCATGCCCGGGGGCATGTGAATCGGCGCTGATTCCGCCGCTCCCAGGGGGAGGAAAGCCATACCCGAATACCCCCGGTCGCGGCACTCCTCGTGAACGGAGCCGACCACGGATCGGTTTCATACCGTTTACTGCCTCATTCGGGCGGAATCCGGGGGCGGAATCTGCGTTAGGATCTCCAGCACGAGGAGACGAACGATGTTCACGACAGCCCCGCCCCTGGCAGATGTGCAGATTGCCCCCACGTCCTTCTGGGGGCGCCGACGGACCATAAACCGCCTTCGGACCATTCCGGGTCAGTTAAAACTCTTGCGCGAAACCGGCCAAATCGCGGCCCTGAAACCGGACTACCCCGGGGTACGCCACCGGTTCTGGGACAGTGATTGCGGAAAATGGATCGAAGCCGCCTGGAGCGAGTTGGCTGGCGGCGGGGAAGACCCGGAGATCCGGGCCGGGGCCGAGGAAATCCAGGCTGGCCTCGCCGGAGCCCAGGAGGAGGACGGCTACCTCCAATCCCATGTCCGTTGGGACCGGACGCCCAACGGGACCTGGTGGTCGGGGACCGGCCGCCGCTGGGAGAACATGCTGGAAAGCCATGAATTGTACTCCATGGGCCATGTGATTGAGGGACTCTGCGCCCAGGCCGAGAATGGCCTGGGCCGGGACGGCCTGGCGATCGCCCAACGGATGGTGGACCTCATGTGGAAGGAATTCGGCCCCGAGGGTCGCCCGTGGTGGGATGGTCACGCCGAGATTGAAATGGCCCTCTTCCGTCTCAGCCGACTAACCGGAGATCCCCGGGCTGCGGATCTTGCTCGGGGGTTCGTCGACCACCACGGGCCTGAGGGGATGATCCCGGCGGAATTGGCGGAGCTGAAACGGCGGCCCGAGGATTACGGATGTTGGCGCAATGAGCGTTCCTTTGACTATTGGCAAGCGTCCCGCCCCCTGCGGGAGGAAACCGCCCTGGTTGGGCACGCTGTCCGCGCCCTGTACCTCTGTTGCGGGGCGACCGATCAAATGCTGGCCGGGGATGAAACCCTCCGCGAACCCCTGGCCCGGATCTGGGACAGCGCGATCCACCGCCGCATGCACGTCACCGGAGGCCTGGGCGCCCACCCCGAAGGCGAGCGGATGGGCCAGGACTACGACCTGCCGGATGAGCGGGCCTATTGCGAAACCTGTGCGTCCATCGCCCTCGCCCGCTGGGCCCGCCGACTCCTCGATGACCGGCTGGAAGGGGAGTACGGAGACATCCTGGAACTGACGTTGCACAACGCCGTGCTTTCAGGGGTATCCTTGGACGGCATGTCCTACCATTACAGCAACCCCACGGCGACCCATCCCCACGACACCCGTGACAAAGAGCATTTCCGTCGGACCAGAGCCCCGTGGTTTGGCGTTGCCTGCTGTCCGCCCAATGTGGCCCGGACCCTCGCCCAGTTAGGTACCTTGGCGTGTTCCACCAGCGCCGGCCAAGCCTGTTTCCACCTCTACCTCCCGGGCACGTTCCGCTTGGGTGGGATCCTTTGGCGCGTCGAAACTGGCCTGCCCTGCCATGGCCGGACCGTCGTTACGGTCACGGAATCCTCCACCACCCCCGTGGATGTGCGCCTGCGGATTCCCGGGTGGACGGAAGCCCCCACCCTGACGGTCAATGGCGTGCCGATGGCCATCACGCCGGGCACCTACGCCACCATCTCGCGCACCTGGGTGGCGGGTGACCGGGTGGTCCTCGACCTGCCGATGACGGTCCAGCGCCTGCACGCACACCCGAAGGTCCGTCAACACGCCGGACAGGTCGCCGTGCGTCGTGGCCCGTTGATCTGGTGTCTGGAGCAGGAGGACCATGGCGCGGACCTCGCCGACCTGGCTCTACCCGATGATGCCCCGGTGGATTACGTCCCCGGAGAGGGCCCTGATGGCCTCGGGATCCTGACGGCCATCGGAACCAGGACCGTCGCCTCAGCCCGCGAACCAGGCGGCCCCCTCTATGCCACCCGCCCACCCCAGCGAGAAGCCGTCAACCTGCGCTTCATTCCCTATGCCGTGTGGGGCAATCGCAGCGCCGGTGAAATGCGGGTCTGGGTACGGAGGGATCCATGACGCATCCCATGCTTCAGATCCACCTGAATTCCCATCCCACCCTGGTATCCCACCTGGTGTATGGCTGCATGCGCATCGGTGGCACCCGGGAACCCACGCCAATTGATGACGCGCAGCGGCGGGTTGCCTATGGGGCCATCGAGGCGGCCCTGGAGGCGGGGTACACCTGCTTTGATCACGCCGACTTCTACCGGCGCCACAAATCGGAATTGGTGTTCGGTGACTTCCTGCGCGAGCACCCCGGGGTGCGGGAGCGCATCTTCATCCAGTCGAAGTGTGGGATGCGCGGGGACTTCTTCGACGCCAGCGCCGAGCACCTGCGCAATTCGGTCGAGGGCAGCCTGCGACGGATGGGTATCGAGCGACTCGACATGCTCCTCCTCCATCGGCCCGACGCCCTGATCGAGCCAGAGGAAGTGGCCCAGGCGGTGGATGAGCTCGTGCGGGCGGGGAAGCTGCTCCATTTCGGGGTCAGCAACCACACCGTGCCGCAGATGGAATTGCTGCGCCGCACCCTCGACCACCCGATCGTTGCCAACCAGCTGGAGTTCAGCCTAGCCCAACCCGCCTTGGTCATGGAAGGGTTGGAGGCCAACCTCGTCCAATCCGGGCCAACCGCCCTGGCCACCGGGATCCTGGACTATTGCCGCCTCCATGACATTCGGGTTCAGGCCTGGTCCCCCTTCGGCGGTGGCAAGCTCCTGGAGGAGGGCCATCCCGCCCGGGAGCGGATCCGATCCATGGCCGCGACCTGGGGCGTCCCCGAAGAGGCCGTCGTCACCGCTTGGATCCTCCGGCATCCGGCCGGGATCCAGCCGGTGGTGGGGAGCTGTACCCCGGAGCGCATCCACGCGGCCGCTCGCGGCTGCGACATCGCCCTCACAAGAGCCCAATGGTACGAATTGCTGACTGCGGCCATCGGCCGACGGCTGCCCTGATGGCGATCTACGGCCGGTGGCACACCAGCGCCCCCGGCAGCTCCCCACCTGACCTGGAGAATTCACCCATGCCATTCCCACTTCCCACGTGTTCTCCAACCTGCCTTGCCGCCCTCGTGATGTTGTGTGCCTGCCTCTGCCCCAGCGCCGAGGACCGCTGGGCGGACGTCACCCTGCGCACAGACGCCGGGATCACGTTGACCCCGGACCCGGAGGTGGTGCGGGACACCGGACCCACCTTTCGCTGGCGCGCAGAATCCA
>CAIUVD010000193.1 GCA_903902515.1 uncultured Planctomycetota bacterium
CCGGCGGCCAGCACCATCGACAGTCCGAGATGGGCAATCACGAAGCCCGCCACCAGTCGATTCCGCAGTCGCATGGTCGATGGCTTCCCGGTCCCTGGGCCAAGGGAAGCCGCAACCGGCAGGGCAGGACCCACCGGAGAAGGATCCTCTGGCGCCTTCCGTTGTGCGGTGAGTCGACGGTCGCACCGGGAGTCGCACAGGTAATCCGCGACTTCACCCAGCGGGCCGGAGCCCCACCATGGCCAGCCCATGAGCAGCCCTGCACCCGCCTCCCTGATCGCCGATCTCAACCACGCCGACCGGGCCCGCCGCCTGGAGGCCGCCCGCCTGGTGGGCGCCGCCCTCAAGCGCGGGGATCTCCAGCGCGACGTGACCACCGAGGTCAACTGCCACGTCCACACCATCTACTCCTTCAGCCCCTACAGCCCGTCCATGGCGGCGTGGAAGGCCATCGAAGCCAAGTTGCTGGCCGTCGGCGTCATCGACCACGACAGCGTCTCGGGATGTCATGAGATGCTCGACGCCGGGGCCGCCCTGGGCATCGCCGCCACCGCCGGCTGCGAGATCCGCACGTCCTTCGCCGGCACCCGCGTGGCCGGCAAGAAACTCAACAATCCCGACTCGGTGGAAATCGGCTACATCGCCCTCCACGGCCTACCCCGGCGGGCCATCGACGACACTAAGCGCTTCCTGGCCCCGGTGGTGGCCGCCCGCAACCTCCGCAACCGCCGGATGGTGGAGGCCCTCAACGCCCTGATCGTGCCCCTCGGCGTGCCGGCCCTCGACTTCGACCGCGACGTAGCCGGCATCAGCCGCACCGTCGAACAGGGCTCCATTACCGAGCGCCACCTGCTGTTCGCTCTGGTCCATAAACTGTACGACCTGACGGGCGGCGGGGCCAAGCTGCTGGAGTTCGTAACCGGCCCGATGGGCGTCAAGGTCGCTCCGAAGGTCGCCGGGTTCCTCACCGACCCCGCCAATCCCCACGCCCGCTACGACCTGTTGGGCGTCTTCAAAAGCGCCTTCCTCGACCGGGTGTTCATCCAGCCCGGGGCCGATGAGTGCATGCCGGTGAAGAAGGCCGTGGACTTCGGCCTCGCGGTCGGCGCCATCCCCGTCTACGCCTACCTCGGCGACGTCGGCGAAAGCCCCACGGGCGACAAGAAAGCCGAGAAGTTCGAGGACGGCTTCCTCGACGAACTCGTGGCCGAAGTGAAGGCCCTGGGCTTCCTCGGCATCACCTACATGCCGCCCCGCAACACCAAGGCCCAGCTCGCTCGGCTGTCGGCCCTGTGCAAGCAGCACGACCTGTTTGAGATCAGCGGCGTGGACATCAACTCCTCCCGCCAGTCCTTCAATTGCCCCGAATTGCTGGACCCGGACTACGCCCACCTGCTGGACGCCACCTGGGCCCTGTTCGCCCACGAACGCCTGGGCAACCACGACCAGCGCTTCGGCCTGTTTGATGCCCGCAACCCCCTGGCCGCCCTGCCCACCGCCCAGCGGGTCGCGGCCTACGCCACCATCGGCAAGGCCATCGATCCGTGGAATCCGGACGCGGTGGGGCATTTGCTGCCAAGGTAATTTTTTGCCACTTCGCCGGGATGCGGGCGTGGTGACCGGTCCTCCAGGTCGTAAAGGCCACGCTCCGGTGATGACCCGTTTCCGCTCTTGGGGCCAGCGCCACCGTCCGGTGGCATTGAACCCACCGGACGCCTCCATTGGCACTCCCCGTGCGAGATTGACCGACCCCTCGGTCATCTCGACAAAGGAATGCCATGAGCGACCCCAAAGACGCGGAACTCCTGCCCAGTGACCATGCCCTGGATAAGGACGCCAAGCCCGTCGACGACCACCAGGTCCCGACCAAGGCCGAGGACGCCGTCCCCACGACCCTGATCGCCCTGCCCCTCAGCCAGCGGCCGGTCTTCCCGACCATGCTGCTGCCGTTGGTGGTCCCCGCCGGGCGTTTGGCCGACGCGGTCAAGACGGCGGTCAAGGATCACCGGGGCTTCGTCGGCTTCTTTTTGACCAAGGTCCAGACGGACGAATCCTCCTCCTTTAAGGCCGGAGACCTCTACGAGGTCGGGGCCGCCGCCCGGATCGTCAAGCACACCGAGGTCGACGGCGGATCCCTCCAGGTATTCGCCCAGGTCACCAGCCGGTGGCGCATCGAAACGGTGATCAGCGACGGCCCGGTGGTGGTGGTGCAGGGCCAGGTTCAACGCCAGGCCGTCGATGCCCAGGACCCACCGGTGCGCTCCATGGCCATGGCCATCGTCACCGCCCTCAAGGACCTGGTGCCGCATAATCCCGTGTTTGCCGATGAGATTCGCTCGGTGCTGTCCAACTTCAGCCACCTCGACGGCCCCAGCCGCCTGACGGACCTCGCCGCCAGCCTGACGACCGTCAAGCGCGAGGAGCTGCAACACATCCTCGAAACCCTGCCCATCGTCCCCCGGATGGAAAAAACCCTGCTGCTGCTGGCCAAGGAAACCCAGTTGGCGCAGATGAAATCCCAGATCGCCAAGCAGGTCGAGGGCAAGGTCAGCGAGCACCAGCGTAAGTTTTTCCTCAACGAACAACTCAAGGCCATCAAGGCCGAACTGGGTCTGGAGACCGACGACAAAAGCCTCGATCTCAAGCGCCTCAAGGACGCCCTGGAAAAGAAGGGCCCGCACCTCACGGCCGAAGCCCGCCAGGCCGTCGATGAGGACCTGCGGAAACTGTCCCTGCTGGCCCCGGAATCTTCCGAATACGGCGTCACCCGGACCCGCCTCGAATGGCTCCTCGACCTGCCCTGGGGCGAGGTCAGCGAGGACAACCTCGACCTCGCCCACCTGCGGGAGGGCCTGGACAGCGACCACTACGGCCTGGACGACGTGAAGGACCGGATCGTCGAGTTCTGCGCGGTTCGCAAGCTGAAACCCGAGAAACGCGGCGGCATCATCGCCCTGGTCGGTCCCCCCGGCACCGGCAAGACCTCGATCGGCGCCAGCATCGCCAAGCACCTGGGGCGGAAGTTCTACCGCTTCAGCCTCGGCGGCATGCGCGACGAGGCCGAGATCAAGGGCCACCGCCGGACCTACGTCGGAGCCCTCCCCGGTAAGCCGGTCCAGGCCCTCAAGCGCGCCGGGACCATGAACCCGGTGATCATGCTCGACGAGATCGACAAGCTGTCCCACGGCCACCAGGGGGATCCCGCCTCGGCCCTGCTGGAGGTCCTCGACCCCGAGCAGAATCACGACTTCCTCGACCACTACCTCGACATCCGCGTCGACCTGTCCCAGGTGCTGTTCATCTGCACCGCCAACGACCTGGGGGGCATCCCCGAACCCCTGCGGGACCGCATGGAAATCATCCGGTTGGCGGGCTACGTCGAGGCCGAGAAGGTCGCCATCGCCCGCGACCACCTGGTGCCCAAATCCCGCGAGGCCCACGGCCTGAAACCGTCCGATGCCCGCTTTACCGCCCCGGCCCTGACGGCCCTCATCCGCGACTACGCCCGGGAGGCCGGCGTCCGCCACCTCGAACAGCAAATCGCCAAGGTCTGCCGCAAGGTCGCCACCGAACGGGCCCGGGGCAAAGCCCGGCGAGCCGCCATCACCCCCCAGGTGCTCGTCGAGCACCTCGGCAAGCCGATCATGCGCGACGACGCCCTGTTAGAGGACCGCGTCCCCGGCGTGGTCACCGGCCTGGCCTGGACCTCCATGGGCGGCGCGACCCTGGAAATCGAGGCCGTGGCCACCACCACCGACAAGGGCGGCCTGACCCTCACGGGGCAACTCGGCGACGTGATGAAGGAAAGCGCCAGCCTGGCTCGCTCCTACCTCATGGCCCACGCCAAAGCCCTGGCCATCCCCAACCAGTGGTTCGAGACCCACCAAGTCCACCTCCACGTCCCGGCCGGCGCGACCCCCAAGGACGGCCCCAGCGCCGGCGTCACCATGGCCCTGGCGCTCCTGTCCCTCGCCACCGGCCGCACGGTTCGCCGCAGCCTGGGCATGACCGGCGAACTGACCCTCACGGGCCGGGTCTACCCGATCGGCGGGGTGCGGGAAAAACTGGTAGCCGCCAAGCGTTCCGGCCTCACGGAGGTCCTCCTGCCCGCCGCCAACGAGCGCGACTACGACGACCTGCCGGAGTTGGTCCGGGAGGGCGTCGAGGTGCAGTTCGTCAGCCGGGTGGAGGAGGTGTTCGCGGCGGCGTTTCCGGCCAAGGAGGCGAAGGCCGCCAAAACCCGGCGCTGAATATGTCCGTTCACGATGGTCTTGATGATCCCAGGGAACACATGGACCTGCCAGGGCGGCCGGGTGGTTGCCCCCTCCCGCTGGCGATGGTTGGCGGCATCGTCCGCCGTCGAACCTGCTGACCACTGGTCGGGAACCACCATGTCCAAGAACAACAAAGCCCATCGCAAGGCCAAGAAGGCCAAACAGCAGCGACGTCAGGCTCACAAACCATTCCGTGTGAAGGCGGCCTCGGCCATGCGATCGCTGCCGGATTCCGCTTATGACACCGAGCGGATCCATCGGACCATCGCCTGGGCCACCGCGACGACCCACTTCGCCAGTCCAGCGGCACTCCAGACGTGGCTGGATGACGCGATGATCGGCGATGCCTGGAAACCCACCCATGCGCAGATGCTGAAGGCCTCGGTGGAGGAACAGGCCCAGGAACTGGCCTTCCAGGCCCTCGACGCCTGGGATCTGGACGAGGCCCAGGACCTGGCCAAGGAGGCCTTGGAACTCGATCCGGCGAATCTGGATGCTCTCCGGGTGCTGACCGTGGATGACGACGATCAGACCGCCGTGGAGAGACTCGAACAGGCGCTCCACCAGGAGGCAACTCGTCCGGCCGTGGCCGAGGCGCTGGCCATTCGCGATGGCAACGCCTGGTGCCGGGTTTCCGCCCGGCCCACCCTGCGGACCCTCATTGCCCTGCTGGAACGCCCGCTCGAGGCGGCGCTCGGCCTGGAGATTTTCGCACGCGTGCGGGCCTACGACCGGTCCCTGCTGGATCAGGTGCCCATGGCGCGCGTCATCGGCTGGGCCTTAGAGATGCATGACCTGTCCGAGGCGAGGCAGCACCTCGACGATCTGAATGTCGAGCAATCCCTCGATCCTGCCCTGATCTGGGCTCGCGGCCTGGAACGCTTCCTGGCGGGCGATCTGACCGGGGCTGCGGTGGCGTTCGACGAGGCCCGTGAGAACCGGGATACCGGCTTGTGGGATCTCCTGATCGAAGGGGAGGATGAGGCCCTGGATCCCGATGACGATGACGATGACGACCTCGCCACCATCGGACGGGCCTGGCTCGCCCACCCGGCGGCCCTCGGCTGGTTGCGTCACGAGGCCGCTGCGGCCCAGGAAGCGGTGGATCCTGCCGCCCAGGCGGTCTATGGGCCACCGCTGAACGCCTTGCTGACCCTGGGGATGTCCAACGCCACGGAGCGTTCCCGGGACGGCTCCTGGTATGCGCGCCTGGGCTTGGATTCGTCCCATGGTCCAACCCTGGCCCGCATGGCCGGCGACCTGGCCCTCCACCGTCATCCCGTGACGGACCCCGTCATCTGGGCACCCATCCATGCCATCGAAGCCCTGGCACACCTAGCCACCCCGGACCACCTGCCTCAGATCATGGCCCTGGTGCCGCGTTGGCATGGCAACGAGTGGATGCAAATGGCCTTAAGCAAGGCTCTGGTGCGGCAGGGCACGGCCGCCGTGGAGCCCCTGACAACTGTTGCTGGCGATGTCCATCAGTCGACCTCCGTGCGGATCTTCGCCCTGGAGGTGCTGACGGAACTGGTCCGCACCCAGGTCGACCAGCGGCCCCGGGTCCTCGCCTGGCTGGCGCCGCGTCTGGTCCATCCTCCGTCCGAATTCCGGCTGGTGCTGTCATCCCTGGCCTGGCTAGCGGTCACCGCCAAGGCCACCAAGCACGAGGACGTCCTGCGGTCCTGGTCGCAGCAGGGACGCTTGGACGACGTCCAGGTGGGGAATTGGCCAGCCCTGCGGGGGGACCTGCATCGCTGGGGCTGAGGGGGTCAATTCCCGAGGGCCACCAGCCTCGCCCGCTGCTGCTGGGCATGGCGATGGCAAGCGATGGCGCGTTGGTGGGAGGCCGTGGTCTTGGTCGCCACCAGACGGTGGGGGCTGCCCCGTCGTTCGGTGGTGGTGGTCAGATCGCAGCGGTAAGTGGCGATAATGTCCTCCAGATGCCGGCGCCGCTCCTCCCGCAGGGGGAATCGTTCCTGCGCCCGCAAGGGGTCACGTAGGAAGGCGTCCAGGGCCACACACGCTGGGCAATCGCACTCCGGCAGGCCTGCCCGGGCGTGGGTCTCTGGCGCCCTCGGCGGCTGCGCCTTGGCCAGCGTCGCGAGGACACGCTCACGCCAGGTGCGGGCCGGAGCCCAGGCCCGCCAAACCGGGTCCTGTCCCATCGCCAGCAGGACGTCGGCTTGCACCGTCGCGGGATCCACCTGGGCCTCATGCAGGCCATCGATCAGCCGCTGAGTAAGGACCGCATCCCCCACCTGCGTCAACGCCGCAACGAGGTCCTGGAGGATGCGGGTCTGGATTTTGGGGCTGGCGGACTGCAGGGCCAGGAAGCGGTCGATCAGTCCCGGGGCAACGGTCCGGATGGCGTGGTGCAAATGGGTGGTTGCCGCCGCCGCCACCAGCAGGGCGGCATCCCGCTCCAGGCTCTTCACCGTCCCCGCCTGCCAGGCCCGGGTCAGGGATGGCGCGAGGCCCTGGGCGTCGAAGCGGGCCAGCAGGTCAGGCAGGCCCGGGGCCGGTTGCTCCTCGGGATCCCGCTGCAGAAGCTCCCCGAGGTAGCGTTGGCTGGCCGCCAGGTCGCCCACTTTCGCCAAGACCTTGGCCATCCGTCCCGGCCGCAATGGCTCATAACCTCCACGTCCCTGAAGGAGCCAACGATCCAGCGTCGCGGCCATCAGGCGAGAGATCGCCGGGCTGGCGGACTGGGCCAGCCCGTGTTCCACCACGGTCAGCAGGCGCTCGACCCCGGCGGATCCCAGGAGGGTGGCCGTGAGGTCTGCCGGCCACAAGACGATCGCCGCCCGGTGATACCAGCGCGTCAGCTCCATGCCGGCGTTCCCCGTGTAGCCTTCGAATTCCTGACGGGCGACCTCGGCAGTCATGCGCTCGTAGCCGTCCAGAAAGTCTTCCTCCTGCAGGTCGATTTCGCCCAGGGGCACCACATGCCCTGCCGCGTCGACCCAGCCGTCCGCCGTGAGGTCGTCGGTGATGATGTCCCCCATGTCCATGGTGTCCGGGTCGTCGTCCTCGTCCTCGTGGGAGGCATCCCCCACCACCCGGTAGGTCACCAGGGCCAGGTAGGCCTCAGCACCGACCTGGTGGGCGGCTTCCAGCAGGGCCTGGGCCTGGGCCCGATCGGTACCCTTCAGCCACGTCGGCCGCAGGCCCTCCTGGCTGTACGCATGCTGCATCGGGATGACCAGGGGCCGGGACTGCCCATCGGCGGAGCGCAACCATGCCCTCAGGTGTCGTTGCAACTCGGCAACGCCGGTGGTGCGATCGGGGGCCGCCACCAGCGGACGGCCCGGCGGCAGCACGAGGTTGGCGATCAGCACCAGGCGATGCCCCGTGTCCACGGGCAGGATTTCATGCTCGCAGTCGGCATACCAGGCCACGGCCTGGGGCACGAAAGCCTGGGCGGGGTCATCGCCGGTATAACGGACCTCGGACCCCTGATGGCGGATCACGATGCCGCCGCCCTGAAAGGTCGAGGGCAGTTGGACGGACAACGTCGCCACCATGCCTGGGGTCTTCTCGCCATCGCGGTGCGGCAGGAAAAAATCCCCGGGCCGGTACAGCAGCAGTTCATGGACCTGTGCCGTCAAGCCCATCCCGGCCAAGCCCAGGGTGTCGGCGATGGTGCCCACGGCGGCGTCCAGCCAGCGCCGCCAGGCCGGATTGGCAAAGGTGATGCGCTCGGCCGGGAAGCGCAGGACCCTGCGTACCGCCGGATCGACCACCGTGCGGGTACCTTTGCCGTACGCGGCCGGCACCCCGTGGGCCGCCAGGGCCAGGGCCTCGGCCTCGTCCAGGGGCAGGGCCACGGTTCCGTGGCCCGCCAACTGCAACCCGGGCAGCACATCCGGCCCGACGACGGTGGTACAAAATTCCAGGGGACGGTTGACGCGGGCTAGGCTGGCCCGGAGGGCGGCGCGGATGGTCATCCCTGCAGGATAGCGGAGGCCGTGGGCAGACGAGGGGCGTTTATGACGGAATGATCCGTCGACTTGGGTCCGCCACCGCCAGGGCCAGGACGTGTTCGCGTGACTCGGCAACACGACTATCCGGCGGCGGAGTGACCATCCTGCCGCAGTAAGTGATCGTACACCGCCGCCGCCTTGGTCTGGAAAATTGCTGGCGTATAGGCCCGGGGCAGCTCCGCATCCAACACGGCTTCCACCTGATCTTTGACCTCGGCCCGGGCGGTGACCCGCTCACGCCAACCTGGGGCCAACAGCGTGGTCAGACGCTGGTGCAGCAGGTGGACCACCTTTTTCACGGTGTCGCGCTCGTCGCTGGTCAGTTCGGGATCGGGGCGGGTCAGCACATCGAAGATCGCCAACTCATCTTCACTCAGGTGCTCCCGCACATGACGGGTCGCCTCGTCGTCCAACTCGCGGCAGAAATCTAGGAGCGCATCGAAGAGGTCATCAATGGCGCGGCTGCCGTTGTTATAGGCCGTCAACATCGCCTCGTATTTTTCCACCATGTCCGTGCGCTGACGGTTGATGCGCAGCATGCGCTGAAGGCGACTGACCACGGCGGCCTTGAGGGTTTCCAAGGTGGTCTGTTTCTGAGTGCTGTCCTTGAACTGCGACCGCAACTTCGCGAAGTCGATGGTGGACAGGTTGACCAGTTTTGGCGGACCCTCGGCAATCTCGCCGGTTTCGATCCCGGCATCGAGGATGCGTTGCACCCGGGCCAGCACCTCGCCGATGTCCTGGGGATTCGCGGTTGTATCGCGCAGGGTCTGGGCGATGAGGCGCAGGGTGGTAACGGTCGGTTGGAATGCCTCGGCGCGGCGATCCGGCAGCACGGCCTTGAACAGACCATCCGCAACTTTCGCCGCCGCCAGGAATGACCGCCGGACATCGTCCGGGGCAATCAGACGTTCGACCGCCGCACTCAACGCCATCAGACGATCCAGACCCTGGAGCGGCGTCATGGCGGGGATGTCGACGCCATGGGTCTTGGCCACGGCCACCGCTTCATCGACTGCCTCGCGCAGGTCCTCGACCAAGGCCGTTTTGTCCTCGACCGGGCGCTCACCACCGGATCCAGCGCCATAGACCGCCAGGGCTTTTTCCAGGGCCAGGAAGACATTGGCGTAATCAACGATCAACCCGCACTTCTTGTCCTCACCCCACACCCGGTTGGCGCGAGCGATGGTCTGCATCAGGGTGTGATTCCGCATCGGCTTATCGAGGTACACCGTCGAGCATGACGGCGCATCAAAGCCGGTGAGCCACATGGCACAGACAAACACGATCCGCAGGGGATGGTCGGGATCCTTGAACTGCACTTGCAGATCATCGGTCACCATCCGGCGACGGTGCGACTCGATGTCGAGGGGCACGCCCAAGCGAACCCCCAGGGTCTTCACTTGTTCGATCTCATTCTGGCCCGGAGACACCACCAGCGCCATGTCCGTGGTGACCAGGAGCTGATGACGGTCCTGCAAGGCCTTCACGTCCTCGGGCTTCACCGCATATAACTTGGCCAACAACGCTTCGACGCGGGCGCGTTCC
>CAIUVD010000194.1 GCA_903902515.1 uncultured Planctomycetota bacterium
ACCCCGGCGGAAGTCGCCGCCGACCCCGTGGGCGTCAACTCCCGCATGGGGCGTTTCACCAACTTCGCGAACCTCCTGGATACCTGCGCTCTGGCGGTGCCCATCACCCCGGCCCCGGCGGGCATCACCCTGTTCGCTCCCGCCTGGCATGACCTTCTTCTGGCTCGTCTTGGGGCCGCTCTCCAGGATGTAGCCTTTCCCCCGCCCCAACCCCAGGTCATTCCGGGCCATGATGGGTGTCTGGAACTCGCGGTGTTCGGGGCCCATCGCCAGGGCTTTCCCCTGCACGCGCAACTCCTGGGATTCGGCGCGCGTTTCGTGGGTCCGTGTCGGACGGCTCCGGTCTATCGGGTCTATCGTCTCTCCGGGAAGGTGGCCCGTCCGGCTCTCGTTCACGGCGGGGATGGGGCCTTTGCCGGAGAACTCTACCGGCTGCCTGCGGCGGGCGTGGGGCGACTGTTGGCGACCATCGCACCACCCCTGGGCCTCGGAACCGTAGAACTTGAGGGGGGGCACCTGGTGAAGGGTTTTATCGCCGAGGGGCGAGCCGCCCTCGGGGCCGAAGATATCACCACCTGGGGGGCTTGGCGTTGAGTGAGGGGGGTGCGGGTGGTTGAGGTATTCAGGGATGGTGGATGGCGGATTTCCGGAGTGTTTCAAGGTTAATCACTCCAGGAGCCGTCTTTGGGAGTATCCTCCCCCAATGAATTCCGAATCCGCCCCCCCGTCGTCTTCCAGAACGGCATCGGTCATCGATCTGGTGGAAGGGCTGGCATCGGCCGCTCATCAGCGGGTAGATGAGATTCAGACCATGACCTGGAGCATGCGGATGCTGTCCCTTAACGCCCGCATCGAAGCGGCGCGAGCCGGAGAGGCGGGTGACGGCTTCGGGGTGGTGGCCGATCAGATGCAGGAGATGACCGACAAGGTCACGGCCATGGTGGCTCTGCTACAGACGGATGTGGTGGAACGGGCGGGATCCGTGGCCGAGGCCGGCCGCCAGATGGCCTCCCAGGCCCGGGGCCGTCGGCTTCGGGATTTGTCCCGCAGCCTGATCGAAATCCTCGACCGCAACCTCTATGAACGCTCCTGTGATGTCCGCTGGTGGGCCACCGATGCGGCGGTGGTCGGCTGCTGTGCCGCCCCGGCGACGGCGGCCGAGGCGGCGGGACGGTTGGCGGTGATCCTGCGGGCCTACACGGTCTATGCCGACATCTGGATCGTCAGTCGTCACGGCAAGGTGCTGGCCAATGGCCGGGCCGAGGAGCATGCCGGGGTGGTCGGGTCTGAGGTTGCCCGGGAGGGCTGGTTCACCGCCGCCCTTGGGACCGCCAACGGCGACGGGTACACCATGGGCGAGATCCAACCCCTGGCGGCCCTGGGGGGGCGCACGGGGGCGATCTACGCCACGGCCGTGCGGGAGGGCGGGGCCACCGAGGGGACGCCCATCGGTGTCCTGGCGGTGGTCTTCGACTGGACGACCCAGAGCCGAGCGGTGGTGGGAAGTCTGGCCCTGGAGGCCGAGGAACGTACCCGGACCCGGGCGCTGATTTTGGATGCCCACGGCAAGATCCTGGCGGCTTCTGATGGCACCGGTGAATTAGAAGACCGCATCACCCTGCCCATCAGCCAAGTCGGCCCCACGGGGTTCTTCGAAACCGGCCCGTGGCTGGTGGGCTACGCCCTGACGCCGGGCTTTGAAACCTACCCCGGTCAGGGCTGGTACGGGGTGGTCATCCAATCCCGCTGACGGGGGGAGTCTCGACCCACGCCGCCACATGCCCCGCCCGCAGGGTTTGGCCGTTGACCAGCAGGCAGCCCTGGTCGTCGAGCCCCTCGGCCCGGCCTCCCCAGCGTTCGTGTCCAACCTCAATCGCGACGGTCCGTCCCCTCAGCACATCCCGCTCCCGCAGAGCCGGGAGGAGGGCGGCAAAGCCCCCGGTTCGCAGCAGCCCGGCAGCTTCCAGGAGGTAACGTCGGATCATCCCGACGACTCGCAGACTATCCGCTACCGTTACCTCCGCCCCGAGGGCGGACACGGAGGTGGTGCGGTCCTCCCACGACGAATCCGGCCACACGGGCGCGAGGTTGAGGCCGATCCCGACCACCGCCACCGAGGGCGACGGCCGTTCACAAAGGATCCCCGCCAATTTCCGTCGCCCAACCACCAGATCATTGGGCCACTTCAACCCGATCCGCTGTCCCGGCACCAAGTCCTCGACGGCATGGACGGTGGCCAGGCCTGCCGCCAGGGCCAGTTGGCCAGCATCCGTCGGCAGGTGGAGGACAAACGAGGCCGTCAGGACCCCGGGGGGGGCCTCCCAGGTGTTTCCACCCCGCCCTCGCCCCCCGGTCTGGCGGGTCGTGTACACCACGGCCCCATGGGCCAGGGCCTGCCAGCGCTCCAGGGCCCAGGTGTTTGTCGATGGGACTTCGTCGAGGTGGATCAGCCAGGGGGCGCTTGGCGCCCCGTCCGGGGTCCGGGGTCCGGGGTCATGGGTCATGGGTTGTCCGATCCACCCGGTGTCCCGGAACTCGGAAGACCCCGGACCCCGGACCCCGGACCCCGGACCGCGTGAGCGTAGCTCACGCCCGATACGCCTCCATGCCCACGCACGAACAGATCAGATTCCGATCGCCGTAAACGTTGTCGACGCGGGCTACGGTGGGCCAGAACTTGGCATCCTTGGTCCAGGCGGCGGGGAAGGCGGCTTGCTGGCGGCCGTAGGGGTGCGTCCAGGTGTCGCCCGTGACCTCGTGCTGGGGGTGCGGGGCGTTCTTGAGGACGTTGTCCTTGGCGTCGGCTTTGCCGCTGCGCACGGCTTCGATCTCACCGTGGATGGCGATCAGGGCGTCGGCGAAGCGGTCGAGTTCCGCGAGGGACTCGGACTCCGTCGGCTCAATCATCAGAGTGCCGGCCACGGGGAAGGACAGGGTCGGCGAGTGGAAGCCGTAGTCGATGAGGCGCTTGGCCACGTCCTCGGCCTCGACCTGGGGTTTGAAGGGCCGCAGGTCGATGATGCACTCGTGGGCGACGGTGCCATTCGTGCCGCTGTAGAGGATCGGGTAGTAGGGCTTGAGGCGCGCCGCCAGGTAATTGGCGTTGAGGATCGCGACCCGGGTGGCATCCGTCAGGCCAACCCCGCCCATCAAGCGGATATACACCCACGAGATGAGGAGGATGCTGGCGCTGCCCCAGGGGGCGGCGGAAACCGCATTACCCGTGTGGCCGTTGGGGCTGATCACGCTGTGGCCCGGCAGGTGGGGGATCAGGTGGGCCGCCACACAGATGGGGCCCATGCCGGGGCCGCCGCCGCCGTGGGGGATGCAGAAGGTCTTGTGGAGGTTCAGGTGGCAGACGTCGGCGCCGATGGCGGCGGGCGAGGTCAGGCCGACCTGGGCGTTCATGTTGGCACCGTCCATATACACCTGCCCGCCGGCCTCATGGACGGCCGCGCAGATGTCACGGATGGTGGCTTCGAACACGCCGTGGGTGCTGGGGTAGGTGACCATCAAGCACGACAGATTCGCGGCATGGACGGCGATCTTGGCCTTCAGGTCGTCGACACTGATGTTGCCCTTGTCGTCGCAGGCCACGGCGACCACGGTCATGCCCGCCATCACGGCGCTGGCGGGGTTGGTGCCGTGGGCGCTGGTGGGGATCAGGCAGATGGTGCGGTTGACGTCGCCCCGGGCGCGGTGCCAAGCGCGGATGGCCAGCAGGCCCGCGTATTCGCCAGCGGAACCGGCATTGGGCTGGAGGCTGACGCCCGGCAGGCCGGTGATCTCGCCCAGCCAACGCTCCAGGTCGCCGAACACCTGGCGCCAGCCGAGGGTCTGCTCGCTGGGCGCGAAGGGGTGCAGGCGGCTGAAACCGGGCCATGAGACCGGGTACATCTCCACCGTGGCGTTGAGCTTCATGGTGCAGGACCCCAGGGGGATCATGCTGTGGACCAGGCTCAGGTCGCGGTTCTCTAATTTCTTCAGGTAGCGCAGCATCTCCGTCTCGCTGCGGTGGCTGTTGAACACCGGGTGGGTGCAGAAGGCGCTGGTGCGGCGCAGGGCCTCAGGAACCGGCGAGGTGGCGGCACCGGGGGCGTGGGCGCCGAAGAGCGCGAGGACGGCAGCGACCTCGGCCTCGTCACTGCACTCATCCAGGCTGATGCTGATGGTGCCATCGCCGACCCGCAGGTTGTAGCCGGCGGCCGTGGCGGCGTGGGCGATCTGCTGGGTCTTCCAGCCGGTGTTGACGGTGATGGTGTCGAACCAGGTGGCGTTGCTGGCGAAGCCCGACAACTGCAGGCCGAGGGCCAGGGTGCTGGTCAGGTCGTGGATGCGGGCGGCGATGCCGCGCAGACCTTCGGGACCGTGGTAGACGGCGTAGGCCGCCGCCATGTTGGCCAGCAGGGCCTGGGCGGTGCAGATGTTCGAGGTGGCCTTTTCGCGGCGGATGTGCTGTTCGCGCGTCTGGAGGGCCAGACGCAGGGCGGGACGGCCGTGGCGGTCCTTGGACACGCCCACGAGGCGGCCGGGCATGCTGCGCTTGTACTCCTCCTTGGTGGCGAAGAAGGCGGCGTGGGGGCCGCCAAAGCCGAGGGGCACGCCGAGACGCTGGGCGGAACCGACGGCCACGTCGGCGCCGAGTTCGCCGGGGGGCGTCAACAGGCAGCAGGCGAGGGGGTCCGTGGTGATGACGGCCAGGGCCCCGGCGGCATGGGCGGCCTCGATGAGGGGCCGGGGATCCGTCACGGCGCCATCGCTGGCGGGATAGGCCAGGAGGATGCCGGCGGTAGCGGCATCGGGCACGATCTCGTCGGTGACAACGACCTCGATGCCCAGGGCCTCGCCACGGGTCTTCACCACGTCGATGGTCTGGGGGTGGCAGCCGGTGCTGACCAGGAACTTGTTCTTCCCGTCTTTCACGGCCAAGCAGAGGTGCATGGCCTCGGCGCAGGCCGTGGACTCATCCAGCAAGCTCGCATTGGCGATGGGCAGGCCCGTGAGGTCGCAAATCAGGGTTTGGAACGTCAGGAGCATCTCCAGACGACCCTGGCTGATCTCCGCCTGGTAGGGGGTGTACTGGGTGTACCAGCCGGGGTTCTCCAGGATGTTGCGCTGGATCACCGGCGGGGTGCGGGTGTCGTGGTAGCCCAGGCCGATGAGGCTGCGGCGCACCTGGTTCTTACCGGCCAACGTGGCGAGTTCCGCCAGGGCCCCGTGCTCGTGGGTGGGCACCGGCAGGTCGAGGGGCGCACGGCGGATGGCGGCGGGCACCGTGGCCTCGATGAGAGCTTCCAGGTTGGGCTGACCGAGGGCCTTCAGCATGGTCTGCTGCTGGGCGGCGTCGGGGCCGATGTGGCGACGGGTGAACTGGTCGGGATGGGCGATGGCCATGACGGGGCTCCGGGAGCGGGAGGTGGATGACCCCTGTCTGGGCGCCTGAGAGCGTGACTCCGTCGGCGTGGGCATGGGCCCACTTTCCAGGGTGCCGTCGGGTGGCGGTCCTTTGGCCTGAGAGCGTGACTCCTTCGGCACCCCGGACCCGCGTGAGCGGCAGGGCTTCTCCCGCCACCGTCATTCGGCGCGGGGGAGCCTAGGTCTGGCGGGGGGAGGCAAGTCCGGGGTTCGCTTCGCTCTCGTCCGGGGGGCCTTCGGCCCGTCCGGGGGCGGCTGCGCCGCCGTCGGGTTGTTGGCGCCAGCCTTCCGACGAGAGCAGCGAACCCCGGACGTGAAGCCCCGGACGACTTGCTACCAGGTAATTTCTGGCTAGACTGTCTAGCATGGCCAATCTCGCCCACTCCGATACCTGGCAACTCCAAGAAGCCAAAAACCGCTTTTCGGCCTTGGTCGATCAGGCCCTGGAGAAGGGTACGCAGATTGTCACCCGCCATGGGCGGCCGGTGGTCAAGGTGGTGCCCATTCACGACGATGACCTTTCCGAACCACCGAGTTTGTGGGAGGCGCTGCGCAGCGCGGCACCGGCGGTTGACGATGCCTTTGCCGAGAGTCTGAACCGTGCGCGGGAGGAGAGTCGCGTGGCGGACCGACCGGTCGATTTCGGATGAAGGTCCTCCTTGATACCTGTGTGGTCAGCGAATCCGGCAAGCACCAGTCGAATCCGGTGGTGGCGGTGTCCCTCGCCCGGTTTGCCGACGGAGATGCGGTGATTTCGGCCATGACCGTGGGTGAGATCCGGCGTGGTATCTTGCTGCTGCCCGAGGGTCGCCGACGTGCGGAATTGGAAGCTTGGGAGGGTCGTGTGCTGCGATTGTTCGCGGGCCGCATTCTGCCCCTTGATGGGGCCATTCTGCACCACTGGGCGTTGCTCACCGTACGACGTCAGCGCCTGGGCCGGCCCCTCTGGGGCAATGACGGATTCATTGCTGCCACCGCAGCCCGCCACGGCTTGATCCTGGCCACTCGTAACGTCGATGATTTTACAGGAATGGATCTGACGGTCCTCGATCCATGGGCCCTCCCATGACCCCCATCCTAGCCACCCTCCGCCACCTGTTGGAAGGTTTCTGGGCCCGGATCCTCAGCCATGGCACGGGTCGCTGGCTGCTGTTGGGCGGCATCGTCGGCATCCTCTGCGGTGTTGCGGGCTTTATCTTCGAATTAGCGGTCAATCTGGTGAGTTTGGTGGTGTTGGGCAACGGCGTGGGCATGACGCTGCACCTGGAGGGCCCCTGGGTGCCCCAGCCCTCGGGTGTCGATTTCCGGGTGTGGCTGATTCCGCCGTTCTTGATGATTGGCGGCGCCCTGTCGGGCTGGCTGTCGGGGCATTTCGCCCACGACGCCGCCGGGGGTGGCACCGGCATCGCCGTGGCCGCCTTCCATCGGCATCGGGGCCGGATTTCGCCGCGCACCACCCTGACCAAAATGGCGGCTTCGGCCCTGACCCTCGGGACCGGCGGCAGTGCCGGGCGCGAGGGCCCCATCGCCCTGGTGGGGGCGGGGTTCGGCTCGTGGTTTGCCACCCGGGTTGGGCTCAGTGTTCCGGATCGGCGGACGTTGCTGGTGGCGGGGACGGCGGGCGGGGTGGCGGCGATTTTCCACGCGCCCCTGGCGGCGGCGATGTTTGCCGCCGAGGTCCTGTACCGGGGCCCGGACCTGGAAGCGGATGTCCTGATCCCGGCCTTCATCGCCAGCATTGTCGGCTTCGTCACTGCGGGGCTGCTGGTCGGTGCCTGGGATGGGGCGGTGGGCCACCACGCCCTGATTACGGCTTCCCTCTTTCAGATCCCGCCGGGCCTGGGGTTCGGCTCCGGGGATTGGCCCCAGTTGATCGGCTACCTGGCGATTGCCGTGGCGGTCGCCTTCGGGGCCCGGTTCTTCATTCTCGTCTACAAGGGATTTGGCGGTTGGTCGGCCCGGGCGATCCCCTCCCCGATCCTGCGCGGGGCCTTCGGTGCCGGGTTGACGGGGGCCATCTGTGTGGCCCTGATCGAGGGCATCGGTTTAGTTGCCCCGGATTTCCAAAAGGTCGGTTTCGCCATCCTCGGTCCGGGCTACGGCGCCGTTCAGGCAGGCATTGATCACATCAATCCGGGCCTGCTGTGGGCCCTGCTGTTGGGGTTGCTGGCGGTGGCCAAGATCTTGGCCACCGCTTTCACTGTCGGCTCCGGATGTTCCGGCGGCATTTTCGCCCCGAGCCTGGTGATGGGCGGATGCCTGGGGGGCGCGGTCGGGGCAGCCTTGACCGGCACTGCCTTTGCCCCGCCCCCGGCGGCGGCGGTGGTCATCGGCATGGCCGCCTTCCTGGCCGTGACCCACCGGACCCCCGTCGCGGCCCTACTCATGGTCAGTGAAATCGCCGGTACCTACAGCCTGCTCATTCCCGCCATGTGGGTGGTGGGCTGCGCGTGGCTTTTGATCGGTGATCGCACGGCCATTCCCCAGCAGGAAAAAAGCCCGTGGAAAAGTCCGGCCCACCAGGGCCATGGCTTCCAGGACCTGTTCGCTAAGGCCACCGTGGCCGAGGTCCTCGACCTGCCCCAGGAGGTCCGAACCCTCAGCCCCGGAGATGGCCTGGCGGTGTGCCGTCAGCAGGTCAGCGACTCTCGTCAGCATGTCTTCCCGGTGGTCCAGGATACTCGTCTGGTGGGCATGGTCCGCCTTGATGACCTGCGTAGTCAACTCTATGCCCACGAACTCGACGCCCTGGTGGTGGTGGCCGACCTGATGGACGGCCCGGCGATGGCCCTGCGGCCCCAGGATACCCTGGCCCGGGCCCTGCGCCGCTTCGCCCAGCACCGCACGGAGGAACTGCCGGTGGTCGATGCCCAGGGCCGCTTTCTCGGGCTGTTGTCCCGCCTCGCCCTTTTCGACCACTACCAAGCATCTGCCCGGGCTCTGGCCGAGGGTAGCGAGGAACCTTCCGCCGATCTCGCGGACTGGCGTCGCCGCACCGCCACCGCCTCGGATGCCCATGGAAAGGTCGTGCCATGACCATGCGCTATTGCCCATCCTGCGGAGCCGATGGCCTGGCCCGGCCGGAGCTCAAAAAAGTCCACTGCCCGGCCTGCGGCTTTACCCTGTACCTGAATGCTGCTGCGGCGGCGGCGGCCATTCTCACCGATGGCGACCGCATCCTGCTGACGGTGCGGGCCCGGGATCCAGGGAAGGGCATGCTCGATCTGCCCGGTGGCTTCACCGACCCCGGTGAAGGGATCGAAGATGGCCTGCGCCGGGAATTGCGGGAAGAGCTGGGCGTCGAGGTCGGTCACCTGACGTACCTCGGGTCGTGGCCCAATACCTACCCCTACGGTGGCGTCACCTACACGACCTGTGATGTGGTGTTCACCGGCATGGTAGATCCCACGGGGCTGCAGGCCTTCGATGACGTGGCGGCGTTAGAATGGCATCCCCTGGCCACCGTGCCCATTGAACGGGTGGCCTTTCCCAGCCTGCGGTCCGCCTTGCGCCGATACCTCGGGAAGATGGATCCGCCTTCCCCAGCGACCTGAAGGACGTGGCCCGGGTCCACGTCCCCCAGCGTCTTCAGGGGGAAGGCGTCAACCGAATCACCGCCCCGCCCTTGGCGCGCACCTGCAGCGACACCTGGTCGGTGGGGGTGACCTGCACCTCGCGACGATCCCAGGCGGCGGGGTTCGAGGAATCATCACCCAAAATGGTAGCGTTGTAGCGGCCCTGGCCCAGGAATGTGAGGTCCACCGTCACCTGGCTGGCTTCGGGCCCGCCCAGGACTCCCACGAACCAGGTGCTTCCGGTACGGCGAGCGGACAGCACGCGTTTTCCCGGCTCGGTCCCGGGCAAAATGCGGGTCTCGTCCCAGGCGGCGGGAATCATCTTGAGCACGTCCACGCCGGGATTGGCCAGGTAGTCCTTGGGGTGGCCCCCGAAACACAGGTACGGGGAGGTGAACACCACGGCCTGGGCCAGTTCATGCCCCCAGGAATTGCCCTGCAGTTCCTTGGGATCGAAGGCCGTAGGCGTGAAGTCGCCGTGCCCGGCCAGGTACCGGGTGAAAGGCAGGATGGTGGAGTGGGCCGTATCCAACACCGTTTGGTGCCGGGACATCTGCCACTCATGACCCCGGACCCCTTCGCGGCTCATTTCGTTGGGCCAGGTCCGCTCCATGCCCGTGGGCTTGGTGGTGCCGTGGAAATTGACCATCAACCGGCGGTCGGCGGCATCCCGGGCGGTGTCCTCGTACCACGTGGACCACCAACGATCCGTGGGCGGCATGAAGTCGATTTTCACCCCCACGGCACCGACCGCGACGCACTGGTCAAAGTAGGCCTTGCGGGCCGTGGAATCCTTCACGGCATCCGAGTGGACCCATAACCACACGGCGACACCGTTGGCCTTGGCCTCGTCGCAGACGGATTTCATGCACGCCCAGGCATCCCGGTCACCGTCCTTCCACAGATGCCAGCCATCGTCCACCAGGTAGTACTCGAAGCCCAAGGCCTTGGTCCAAGCGATCCATTGGGACTGGTCCGCAAACACCGGGGCGCCGGAGGACATCCACTGCCAGGTGGAACGACCCGGCCGGATCCACGGGGCCTCCACCAGGTCGGGGCGAGGCGGTGGATTAAGGTCCTGGACCAGGGTGCTGTTGACCAATCCAGTGAGGTCCTGGGCGATGATGGCCACGCGCCAGGGTTGGACGACGGCCTCCTGGATGGTCCAGCCCTTGGTGTCAGCCACTAGACGTCCGGCCAGGGTGGAATTGTCGGCCGCAGCGATACCGAAGTCGGCGTAATCCCGCAGGGCGGCTTCCGTCAAGGTGACCCAGTGGTTGCCAACTTGGGCCGTGAGGGGGAGGTCCAGGGTTTTGCCGACCGTAAGGGTCGCCAGGGTGCCCCGGAACTGGAGGTTTTCGTAGCAGGGATTGTCCCGGTAGGAGCCCCACACCGGGACATCACCGGGGAGGCGCCAGGAGGTGTGATCGGCCTGGATCTGGCGGCCAGGACGGGCGGGAAGGAGCGTGCGAACAGCGACGCCTTCATTCGCCACCTGGACTTCCAGAGTCCAGGTTTCCGCACCCGTCGTCATGGGAATGGTGGCCTGACGCGCCCGATAATGAGCTCTGGCCTTGCCACCCAGAACCCGGGCATTCCCGCTGATCTCGGTGATGGTGGCCGTCCCCGGCACGGCCCCTTTACCGAGACGGACGTGGTCCGTCTGGAGGCCAACATCGGAGGATTTCAGGATTTCGGCTCCGTCGGCGAACACGCGGTAGCGGAGGAAGCCATCCTCTTCCACGACCTCGGCCCGGAGGCGGCCATCGGGACTGGTGACCAGCAGGGGTTCCACCGCCGGAAGGGCTGCGAGGGCGACGAGGGGGAGGTAAAAACGGTACAAGGACATGGAGAGCTCCTGGACCGATCATGACCATCGGCAGTTGGCCCAGCAATTGGCTATCCGTTGGCCAATAGGCTATCTGTCACCCCCCCTGGCGGAGGCTGCCGGGGGTGATGCCCAGGTGGCGGCGGAACACCTTGCACAGGTGGTTGGCGTCCGAGAAACCACAGGCGCGCGCGATATCGGCCAATTCGTCGTCGCCGCTGCGCAGGGCGTTGCAGGCGCGATGAATGCGCCAGCGCATGACGTAGGCGGCCGGCGTGGTGCCGGTCGCAGCTCGGAAGCGGGTGGACCACCGTTGTCGACTCAGGCCCGCTGAGGCGGCGAGTTCCGCGACGGGGATGAAGCGGTCCGGGTGGCGTTCCAGGTGGGCATCGACTTGGGCGGTCAGGTCCGGACCGGCATGGGCTTCCACCTGGGCCAGGTGACGAGACCAATGGAGGGTCATGTCCAACACCTGCCGTTCAAATTCCCACGGGTCCATCCGCCCCGTAGAACGAGCCACGGTCAGGAACAGGCGCGCGAAAGCCCCCATGGCCGGGCCATCAGGGGGCAGGCTGACCACGCGCCCTCGTTCGCCCGCTTCGCGGTCGAGGCGGGCAATCGCGTAGGGCAGGTAGAAAAGCATCCAGGCAAACGTCCACGGGGGCGCTTCAGGGGGGAGGCCATAGCGGTAGGGACCGGGCGTGGTGGCGATGAAGGCCTGACCCGGTCCGACCCGTTGGGCCGGTCCGTCCTGGGTGAACGATCCCCAACCGTCGAGGGTGTACTGAATGGTCAGGAAGGGGGAGGAGGGATTGCCCCCTCGGCGAAGTCCATCCCACTGGTAGCGATGGCTGTCGGATTCCGTGGCCAGGCCGACTAAGGCACTATGGCCGTTGCTCGTCACGACGCCGCCACGGATCTGCCCCAGGGGGCAGGCACGGTCCAGGGTCGTCATGAGTCGTCGCAGGGGAGTCATGTCCCCCTCGACTCATTTGACCAGGGCGCTGAGGGCCTTGAAAGCCCCAATGCCGGCCTGGCGCTGGCAGCGAAAAAGAATCGTTTCGACGGGCACCACCAGGGCCCCCAGGTCGCGCATGGCCGCCAGGGCCAGATCCCGATGGTGGGGGTTGCGACTGTCCACGGCATCCTCGGCCACGACCACCCATTTGCCGGCGCTGATGAGGTCCGCCACCGTGCCGAGGACGCAGACATGGGCCTCGACGCCGGCGATCACCACGTGGGTCCGGGGGTTGCCGTCAACCAGCCGGTTTCTCAGGGCCGGATCATCCAGGCAGGAAAAGTGGGTTTTGGCAAAATATTCCGCCTTGGGCACGGCAGCTCGGAGGTAGGGCAAGGTCACCCCCAGGCCCTTGGGATACTGCTCGCTGACCACCACCGGCAGGTCGAGGAGGGCTGCCCCGGCCAGGAGGGTCCCCAGGGCCTTGCCGACCGGTTGGTCCTCCGTCACGGAGGGAATGGCGGACACGAAACGGTCCTGGACGTCAATGGCCAGCACCGTGGTGTTGGTGAGGGTCAGGTCGAGGCGGTCCATGAAACCTCCAGCGGGACGAAGGGTTGAATGGGTGGGTCAGTCGGCCTTGATGAGGGCGGCGGTAATGTTGTCGACCCCGCCCCGGGCGTTGGCGCCGTCGATCAGGGCGACCACGGCGGAGTCGAGGGACTCGGCCCGGTCGATGATGGCCAAGATCTCGTCGTCCTCCAGCATGTCGCATAGGCCGTCGGAGCAGAGCAGGTAGGTGTCACCGGGCCGCAGGTCCTCGATGGTGATATCGACGGTGATCTGCTCCATGCCCAGGGCCCGGGTGATGATGTTGGCCAGCATCGCAGCTTCGGCGCTGTGCGGGTCCAACAGACCGGCCCGGACCCGCTCGGCCACCAGGCTGTGGTCACTGGAAACCTGTTCGATGGCGTGATCGGCTACGCGGTAGATGCGGGAATCGCCGACGTTGGCGGTGATCACCCGGTCAAACATGAAGGCACAGACGACCACGGTGGTCCCCATGTCGAACAGTTCCGGATCGGCCTGGGCGCGGGCCAGGATGTGGTCGTTGGCGCCGAAGATGGCCTGTTTCACCGACTCGACGACCGCCGATTCATCCCGCCAATCCTGGGGACGGAGGCGATGCAGGGCCCCCGAGATCACCTGGACCGCCAAATCGCTGGCGACGTGGCCCCCGGCGTGGCCCCCCATGCCGTCACATACCACCGCCACCCGATCACGAACGTCAGCATAGACCGCGTCTTCGTTATTCTGGCGGACGCGGCCGGTGTTCGTCAAAGCAGCCATCGTAAGTTTCATCGCGAAAATCCGTTCATTCGACCAATAGGGCGACAAGGGTGATGTCATCGGCTGCCGGTCGCGGACCCCGGAAATGCCGGGCTCGGTCCAGGATCTGATCGACCAGGGCCTCGGGCCCATCACTGGCGTGCTGACGCATGATCTCGAACAGGCGGTCCTGGCCGAACTCCTCCTGCTGGAGGTTCATATTCTCGGTGACGCCGTCCGTATAGAGCACGAACACGTCACCCGGTTCCAAATCGGTGGTCTCCTCCACCAGGCTGGAGGCGAACATCTCGCCGGCTTTGACCCCCAGCACCATGCCCGGTGGGCGGATTTCTTGGGTGTCGCCGCTGACAATGTTGAACCGCAGGGTCGGATTGTGGCCAGCCCGGGCCCAGGTGATGGATTGGTGTTCTGGATCGAGGAGGCCGTAGATCAGGCTGATGAACATTTTGCCGCCCAGATCGGCGGCCAAGGCATCATTCACCCGGCAGAGGGTGGCCGCGGGCCCCAGGCCCTGACTGGCGAAGATTTCCAAGGTTTTCTTGGCCATGCCCATGACCAGGCCCGCCTGGACGCCATGGCCGCTGACATCCCCCAGGGCGATGCCGACCCGGCCGTCCGGCAGACGGATGAAGGCGAAGAAATCCCCCGTGATGTCGTGGCAGGCCTCAAACTTGGCGGCCAAGCGGAAGCCCTCGACCACGGGAACGTTGTCGAGGAATTTCTCCTGCAGGCGCCGGGCGCTCATCACGTCGGTGCGTTGTTGAGTATCGGGCAGCGTCTCGTAGGCGGAGGAGTCGGCATCATCCATCCAGTCGAGGTTGGTGTCTTCAGGAGCCGGAGTTGTCTCTGGCTCGTTAATGATCGGGTCCTCTGGCGGTGCGTTGAGGATTTCCGACGGGTGGCTGAAGGGCCCGGGCAGGGCCGATCCCGGGCGTGAAACCACCCGGGCGGCGGGCACCTGGCTCATGTCTGGCGGTGGCGTCACGGCCAGGGCCAGGGGAGTGGTCACGGGGGAAGTAATGCGACCCGTCAGGGTGGGGCTGCCGCCGGTCGGCGTCCTGGAGATCGGAGTCCGGGTGCTGCCGGGGGCTCGGCTGAGGTTCCGGGCCCCAGTTCCGGCCGAGCGGCCGACCACGTCGTCCCCCTGCCAGCGATTGGGGTCGGTCAGAAAACCCGGGCAACGGGTCAGGAGGTACTTGGCCACGGCGGCCGGGGTTCCGGCGGTATCGGCCAGGGGTCGGATGCCGGGCACGGGCACCAAACCGTAGGGATCGATCCACAGGCCCTGGGCATTGATCCATCGCCAGGCATCGACGGAGTTCAGTTGCTGGACCACCCAGCGAAGGATCTCCTCCATGCGCGGCTGGGCGTCCCGGACCCGCACCACGACCTCGGCCTGGTGGACGATGCCCTGCCGATGGAAGGGACACTGCGCCAGGTGGCGGACCATCGCCTGGTAGGTGAAGGTGGTGGCGATGCCTTCCTGTTGACGCACCGTGGGCACCCGGTCCAGGCTGGTCGGGGAAATCCAGACCCCGTCCTGATCGTAGACCTGCCAAGCCGGATCGTGGGTCGCTCGGTGGATGGCATCTTCTTGGGCGGCTTGGGCTTGCAGGTCTGCCAGGGGGCGAGGCATGCCCCGACCGGCGGCGTAACTGCGGCAGCTCTCCAGGTGGAGGGCGATGCTGTCCTCATGGGTCCGGCCAGCTCGTTTGGCGATGGCTCCGAGGCAGAACGGGCAGATCCAGCGTTCCCCGGTGGTTCGGACCGACCAGGCAGGGTCCTGGTCGAGTTTCTTCCGGACCAGGGGTGCCAGGGTGCTGCTACCCCGAACCCCCCCGATACCGACCCCCAAGGAGGGGCGGCCGATCGTTCGCACGGGTCGGGAGGGGGTGGTCATGGGCTGGTAGAGCATGGTAAACCGCCGCCCAAGGGGGCAATGCCGTGCTCCGTCCACGGGCCGCGCTGGCGCTGGCCCCGCCCAGGCTCAGCATTCCTGCCCATGCCTGCGATCCGACTGGTCACCCTCTTTCCCGAGTCCGTCCAGGGCTACCTGACGACCAGCATCGTCGGTCGGGCCCGCCGTCGCGGATTGGTCGACATCGAAGCCGTCGACCCTCGTCAATGGGCCGAGGGTCGTCACAAGAAGTGTGATGACAGGCCATTCGGTGGAGGCCCCGGGATGGTGCTGATGGCGCCCCCGATTGCTGGCTGTCTCGATCATCTGCTGGCTCGGCACCCAGGCGCCCGCCTGCTGATCACCAGCCCCCAGGGTCGGCGCTGCGATCAACGATTCGTTGAAACGGTGGCGACCGCTCCGGCGGTCATCATCCTCTGCGGGCATTATGAGGGCATCGATGAACGCATCATCGAGGTGTACCGACCCGAGCCCTTCTCCATCGGCGATCTGGTGATTTCCGGGGGCGAACTGGCGGCCCTGGTGCTTACGGATGCTGTCACCCGTCTGGTGCCGGGCGTTCTGGGGGACGAGCGCAGCGCGGTTGAGGACAGCTTTGCCCAGGGTGATGAGTTGGATCATCCCTGCTTCACCCGCCCGCGGGATTTCCGGGGCCATGAGGTGCCCGAGGCCCTGGTCAACGGCGACCATGCGGCCATCGCCCGGTGGCGGGCCGGACGTCGTGGGCGGCGCCCCGGCTGACGACTGGTATGGTTGATCCGGCTGCGATTGTCGCCCGCTTGGACTTCCCTATCATGCGCGGCTATGGATCCCTACCCCCCGGCCGTGGGCCGTTATGTCATTACCGGTCTCCTTGGACGGGGCGGCATGGGCGTGGTCCTCCTGGGCCATGATCCCGAATTGGACCGTGAGGTGGCGATCAAGTTGCTTGATGTCCGGCAGATCGGCAATGCCGAGGCGCAATCCCGGTTTATCCGTGAAGCGCGCGTTTTAGCCCGGTTGAGCGAGCCCCACATCGTCCAGGTTCACGATTTCCTCACGGAGGGTCCGACCCCGGCCCTGGTCATGGAACGCCTGCGGGGTCGAACCCTGCGGGAGATTATTTCGACGGGTGGCCCCCAGCCATTGCAGCGGGTCCTCGACTGCGCGTGGCAGGTCCTGCGGGGCCTGGCGGCTGCCCATGCCGCCGGGATCGTTCACCGCGATATCAAGCCCTCGAACCTGATGCTGGTGGAGGGCGGCCTCTACAAATTGGTGGATTTTGGCCTGGCGGACGTGGCCGATGGCGGCGATCTAACGGCTTCGGGAGATGTCATGGGCACCTTCCGTTACCTTCCCCCAGAGCGCCGCCGGGGCGTCGAAGCCGGCCCCCCGGGGGACCTGTGGTCCTTGGGCGTCACCCTGATCGAGATGGCCACCGGCGAGCGACCCACGGCCGATGGGCAGCCATCCTGTTCTTTCCCCGGTGCGACCCCCGCGGTCAGTGCCTGGTTGGCACGGATGGTAGCTCCGGACCCGGTCTCCCGCTTTCCGACCGCCGCCCAGGCTCTCCAGGCCCTGGCGGCGGCCATGCCGGACCTCGACCGGGCCCCACTGGTGGCCAGTGACAGTTCCCACCACGCTCCCGTTCCTGCCGAACTTCCCACGTCACGGTCCTTGGGAAGCCCCTCAAGCCGGATCACGGGTACCGTGCGGCCGTTGAGATCCTTGTCCCGTCCTCTCCACGTCCCGGCGCCCGAAAATCAGCGGGTACGGATCCCCTTTGTGATCAAACTGATCACCACCATCTGGATCATCAGCACCGCCGCCACGTTGCTGGCGGGGTGGGCCATCAGTTCCCACGCCATCGCCACCCAGGAGGCCCGCCTCCGGAACAACCTCGCCTCGGTCGCCGCCAGCGCATCCCTGCTGGTGGATCCAGCGCTTCATCTTCGGCAGAGCGTCCATCCCGATGCGACCGACCCGGCGTTGCTCCGTCAGCGGGAGACGCTGCGGAGTTATGCCAATTTTCACAGCGAAATTCGTTACATCTACACCCTTTCAGCCTTGCCAGAGACGCCGACGACCGGCGTGGTCCAGTTCGTCTGCGATGGCTCTGACGAGAAGGACAGCAACGGGAATGGGGTGATCGATCCCGACGAAGCCATCGCGGAGCCTGGACAACGTTACCCCGCCCGGGATTGGCCGGATCTTCTGCTGGGTTTCGAAGCCCCCGTCACGGACCGTGAGGCCCGTTCGGACCAATGGGGATCGTGGATTTCGGGCTATGCCCCGATCCGTGATGCGGCCGGGACCTCCATCGGCTTGGTGGCGGTCGATGTGCCCGCCGCCCACATCCGGGGCCTGCGCGAGGATTTCCTCATCCATAGCCTGGTGCTGTTGGGATCGACCCTGGTGGCTTTCCTGGCGGCCGGAGCTCTGGTGGCCTTCCGCCTCCGTCGGCCGGTGGCGGAATTACAGCGGGGCATGGCGGCGGTGGCCCGGGGTGAACTCGACGTCGAGATCCAAGTGAAGTCCCAGGATGAGTTCCAGGCCCTGGCGGAATCCTTTGAGAACATGCGCCAAGAACTGCGGCGCGGGGCTGCCATCCGCCAGGCGTTTGAAGGCTTTGTTACCCGCAGTCTCGATGGCCAATCCAGCAATGTCACGGATCTCGGTGGGGCCCGGCTGTATGTGCATCTTCAGGCCAAAGACGGCCGCGCCGAGGGAGTGGCCGATCGTCTGGCCGCCGCCATGCCCCGCATCTTCCACCACGCCCAGGTCCATGGTGGGATGCCGGAACGGGTGGTCGGCGGTGGGGTGTCGATCGGTTTTGCGACCGCCGACGCCGGCGACCTGCCCCAGGAGCGGGCGGTGCGCGCCGCCCTCGGCATGCTCGCGGACCTGGAGCACGGCCCCGGTAGCCTCGACTTGGCCATCGGGGTCGCCACCGGCGCCGATGCCACGACCCGGGCCCGGGAACTCGGCCAGGCCGGCGCCGACCACGGTCTTGATCTGCTGGTGCGGATCAGTGACTTCGCCCCGATCCGCCCCGCGTTCTATGCCGACCGCTGCATGTTGCCGGGGATCGGGGAAGTTGTGGCCGTAAAGGGTGCGGTTTCGGGGTGACGGCTGCCTGCGGCGCTATAAAAACGTCGGGAGGGGAATCCCCGGATCCATTTGGTGTTCCCAGAACGGCATCGACATGAAAATGCTCCCATCCCAGCTCACATTCATGACTTTTTCGGTCAGGGACGCCGGGGGCAGGGTGGCCCAAGGGGCATGATAGAAACAGCGAATGATTGGGAATTGGGATTCGTTGAACGGTCGTCCCGGGCCTCCGGTGCTCGGGACGCTTCCCCCTTTGCGAAGCTGAGCGGCCTTCACGACCCCCCAGGTGGTGCCGTGGGTGGACCACAGGGTGCCATCTCCGAACGTCCAGTTTTGGGCATTACTGTTCAAGGGCACATGGGCGGCCTCAAACAAGTAACTCAAGGAGAGCGGTTGGTTGTTGCGTGGGTCTGTCCGCAGTTCGGGGAGGCTCGCCCACTGTGAATGGCGGTTGAAGGTGGCATCGTTCCCCTTTGTTCCATCAAATGGGCAGAGCAGGAGTTTGCGACTTTCTCCGGCCAATGCCTGCCCCTCCTCGAACATGATGGTCAAGGTTTGTGGAAAAATCTGATTACTCTCCATCCGATATCCCGTGATGCCCGTGAACAACTGCTTGAGGTTGTTCCGGCATTGGGCGTCCTTGGCCTGTTTACGGACAACGCCGATCACCGGGATGGAGATACCGGCGAGGACGACAATGACGCTCATGGCGACCAGCAGTTCGATCAGAGTGAAGGCGCGTTTCATGGACGGGGGTCCTGGATCAGGCGGGGGTGGTCATCAACGATCAGACGGGAAAAACGGCGGACCGCGAGGGTCACGGGGTCGGGGTCGTGGCCGAAGGCCAGGCCCCCCAGGGCCGGGACGCCCAGGCGCTCGGCCCAGGTGGTCAGGACGGCGTCGGCGCTGGGGCCGGTATAGCCTTCGGGCAGGCGGGCGGGGAACAGGCCGCCGATCAGGCCGGTGATGCCCTGGAGGGCTCCGCTGTGGAATAATTGCCACAGGTCCCGGTCCAGTCGATAGGGTCGTTCGTCAATGTCCTCGATGGCCAGGAGGTGGCCCTGGAGGTCCGGCATCCAGGGGGTGCCGATGAGGCCGGTCAGCACCCGCAGGCAGCCCGCGAACAGGGGGCCTTGGGCTGTCCCCGGGCGGAGGCCTCGACCGGAGAGGATCTGTCCACGACCCAAGGCCAAGGCCTGGGAACTCGTGACGGCGTGGTGACCATGGGGCACCCCCGGCATGAAGCCGTACAGGGATTCTCCGCCCCATATGGCATGCAGGACGGTGAGATCCGAGTAGCCGATCAGCAGGGGCCAGCGGGCGGGGGGGATCCAGTCCTCCAGCAGGTCGAGGCAGCCGTAACCGCCCCGGGCCGCCACCAGGAGGTCATGACGGAGGCCCCGTTGGAGGTCGGCTCTGCGCTCCGTCGCCGGTCGCCAAGCCCCGGGGCCGCTGGTGTGGGCTAGGTCGGGGGATTCCACCACGGTCACGCCCAGAGCGGTCGCCCAGGGACCGGCAGCGGTCCGGGCCCGGAGCAGGCTTTCGGCTTCCAGGGGGTAGGCCGGCGCAAACAGGTAGGCGGAAGGCATGGTGGTGGCGGGCATCCTGGGGGCCTGGCCGGGGGCGGAAGCCCAGGTCGGGATCCGCCAACGAAAACGGGCACCGGAGGAATCCTCCGGTGCCCGTCGCCATCGTCGTCGATTTACCTGACAGAGGTCTTGGCGTTGGCCAGGTCCAGGTTGAGGTCGAAGAGCCGTTCGAGCTTCAGGACGCGGAAGACCGACTTCACACGGTCCTTGATTTCGCACACGGCAACCTTGCCGCCGGCGGCGACGGTCTTATTCCGCACGCTGATGATGGCGGCGATGTTGACCGAGTTGAGGAAGTTGACGGACGAGAAGTCGAGGACGACGCTCTTCTTGCCCATTTCAAGATACGGTTCGATGGTTTTCCAGAGGCCAGCGCACTGGTCCTCCACCACCGTCACCACGATCACGCCGTCGTTTTCAATCACCTGCATGGTTGGATTCCTTGCGTTGTATGCCTGAGGGTACCCCAGGTTTTCGTTTCGCGCTAGTGGCTGCCCCCTTGACGATAAGTTAACGATCGTTATCTAAACACCCATGAACCGTCCTCTCCTCGGCCATCTCCAATCCTGCGTTGCGGCGGCAGCCCTCGACAACCTGTTCCGCATGGGCATCAACCTCGCCCTCATGGCCGTGGCCGTGGCCAGTCTGGGACAGGGGCCCGAGGCCGAACGCCAGAGCCAGCACGACAATCTGTTGACCATGCTGGTCTTCAACCTGCCCTTCATCCTCCTGGCAGCGACCGCTGGCAGCCTGGGGGACCGTTGGCCCAAGCACCAGATCATGCGCTGGGCTCGGGTGGCGGACCTCGGGTGCATCGCCCTCAGTGTGACGGGCATGATCCTCCAGGACCGCACGCTGCTGATCCTCGGCATGGGGTCCTTCGCGGTGGTGAGTGCGATTTTTGCGCCGGTGAAATTGGCGGTCATGCCGGAATTGACGACCGCCGCGAACTTGGCCCGGGCCAATGGCTGGCTGGCCGGTCTGACGGTGGTTGCCATCCTCCTGGGCACGGTCCTGGCAGGCGTCCATGCCCCGTGGGGAGCGGCGGGCATCGCCGTCGTCGCGGCCGTCCTGGCGGTGGTGGGGCTGCACGGTGCCTGGTCCGTGGGCGTGCTGCCGGCCCGTGCGCCCGCCACCCCCATCGCCGCCCCCTGGCGTCTCGACCGGCCCCTGGCGGCCCTGCGTTCTGCCCCGGGATTGTGGGGGCCGGCCCTCGGCCTGGCGGGGTTCTGGTCCCTGGGGGCCCTGGCGGCGGTGGTCTTGCCCCTGATCGCCCAATTCACCTACGGTTTGTCGCCAGCGGTAACCCCCCTGGTGATGCTGGCCTTGGCCCTCGGGATGATCGCTGGCGCCCTTCTGGCCCCGCGCCTCATGCACCCGGCCTTTCCCGCTGGGCTGCCGATTTTTGGCGCCCTGCTGGCGGGTGGGGCCCTGGTGCTGGCGGCCCTGGATGCCGTCGGACATGGCCCACTCCCCATTTTCATCGCCCTCTTGGTGATCAGCGGTATCGGTGCCGGCCTGTGGGAGGTGCCCGTCACGGTCCTGCTCCAGGAGCGGGCCCCGGTGGATCGTCGTAACGCCGTCATGGGCGCGGTGACGATCCTCGCCAGCCTCGGCAGCGTGCTCATTACCCTGATGGCCATGGCCCTGACGTCGCCCTGGGCTCAGGTGTCGTCGGTGGGCCTCTTGGGGGGTGTCGGCGCGGCCACGGTGGTCATCGCGGTCATCCTGGCGTGGCATTATCGGATCCACTTGGCGGGCTGGTTCATCGGCGCCGTGGTTCGCAGCCTGTGGAACTTGCACGTCGAAGGCATGGAACACCTGCCGAAAACCGGTGGCTGCCTGGTGGTCTGCAACCACCTGTCCTACGCCGACGGCTTGGCGGTTTTTGCCCGCCTGCCCCGTCCCGGACGTTTCCTGATTTACCGCTCGTTCACCCGCATCCCCGTCCTGGGGCCGTGTCTGCTGGCAGCGGGAGCCATCCCCGTGGCGGCCGAGGATCCCCGCAAGGCCCTGGTGGCTTCCATCGAGGCTGCCGTCGCCGCCCTCAAAGCGGGTGAAGTGGTGCTGATTTTTCCCGAGGGGAAACTCACCCGTTCGGGGACCATGGACCGTTTCAAATCCGGACTGGAGCGCATCGCCAGCCGGGCCGGCGTACCGATTATTCCGGCCCACCTGCATGGGCTCTATGGAACCTGGATGAGCCGCAGCGAGCGGCGGGATCTGCCCCGTTTATTCCGTCGGGTGGAGTTCCGTCTCGGGGCGCCCCTGCCTTCCACCGCCACGGCGGCGGAGGCCCGGGCCGCGGTCGTGGACCTTGATGCCGAGGCGGCCATCGCCCGGGGTCAGCGCACCACCGAAACCCTGGCCAGCCGGGCCCTGGCCCTTGGTCGCCGCCATCCGTTGGCGACCGCCGTCCGTGACCAGGGTGGCACCCTGCCCCTGTGGAAGGCCCTGGCGGTGGCCCGGGCACTGTTGCCGCACCTGCATCTCGCCGCTGATGAAATCCGGGTCGGCGTGCTGCTGCCCCCGGGCCGGGCCGGAACCCTGGTTAACCTGGCCCTGGCCCTCGACGGCCGGACGGCCGTCAACCTCAACCACACGGCGGGGGATGCCCAGGTGGCGCGGATGGCCGAAATCGCCGGGATCAAAACCGTGATCAGCGCCGGGTTGTACCTGCGCAAGATCGGGGAGCCGACGGTGCCTGGCCGCTTGGTCAAGGTCGAGGAGATCCTGCCGCGTCTGGGCACCCTGCCGGTGCTCCTGGCTGCAGCCCGTCATTTCGTGCTGCCCAATGCCTGGAACCATCGCTCGGCTCCTGAGCAGGTGGCTGCCATCGTCTTTTCGTCAGGATCCACGGGCGATCCCAAGGGCGTGCAGCTGACCCACCGCCAAGTGTTGGCCAACTGCCGGGCGGTGGTCGAGGCCTTGGATCTGATGCCCTTCACCGATGTGCTGCTGTCGCCCCTGCCCCTGTTCCACAGTTTCGGCCTAGTGCCCGGCATGTGGCTGGGCCTTACCAAGGGCCTGACGATCGTCGCCCATCCGGATCCCACAGATGCCAAGGCCATTGGCGAATTGGCGGCGGCGGGCAAGGCGACCTTCACTATCAGCACCGCGACCTTCGTTCGGGGCTGGATGCGTCGCATCGAGCCAGAGCAGTTCAAAACGCTCCGCTTTGCCGTGGTCGGGGCCGAGAAATGTCCCCCGGACCTCAAGGTCGCCTTCCGCGAACGTTACGGCTCGGAATTGTTGGAGGGCTATGGCTGCACGGAACTGGCCCCGACGGTGGCCGTCAACCTGCTGACCATCCGCCGGGATGGCGAAGTCGAGGAGCGGCATCGGGAGGGCAGCGTCGGTCGGCCCCTGCCGGGCCTGGCAGTGGTCACCATCGACCCCGAGAGCCAGGTCGTCTTGCCCCGGGGTCGTGAAGGTTTGATCGTGATCCGCAGCCCCAGTCGGATGCTCGGCTACCTCGGCCGCGACGACTTGACGGACAAGGCTTTTGTCGCTGGCGGCTACAACACCGGCGACATTGGCCGGGTCGATGAGGATGGCTTCATTTTCATCACCGGTCGTCTGGCTCGCTTCGCCAAGATCGGCGGTGAGATGATCCCCCTCGACCGCATCGAAGGCGTCCTCCAGGCCCACGCCGTGACCGTCAATGAGGACTGCGAAATCGCCGTCGCCGCCGTCCCGGACGAGGGCCGGGGCGAACGGTTGGTGGTCCTGACGGTCGGCTTCACCGGCCCCGTGGACGCCCTCCTGGCCTCCCTCGACGCCTGCCCGCCCCTGTGGCGCCCCAAGGCCCGGGATGTGCGCGCCGTCGAAGCCATTCCCAAGCTCGGGACCGGGAAGCGGGATCTGGCGGGCTTGAAGCGGATGGCGGGGGGCTGAGGGATGGGAAATCCGGACCACCGCTTCCCCCGCCCCATTTCGCCAGACGATGCCACCCATGCTGATCGACTTGGTGGTGCCCAAAGAGGCCCGTGGTTCCCGTCTGGATGTGTGGCTCGCGAGTGCGGTAGAAGGCAGTAGCCGCAGCCAGTTACAGAAACTTTTTGACCAGAACCTGGTGGTTGTCACCGGCGGTTCGTCGCGGGCGGGGTATACCCTCCAGGGGGGCGAGACCGTTGCCTTGGAGGTGCCCGAGGCCGAGCCCATGGAGGCCCTGCCGGAGGACATCCCCCTGACGGTCATCTATGAAGACGATGACCTGGTGGCCATCGACAAGCCCCCGGGCATGGTCGTCCACCCGTCCATCGGCCACCTCCGGGGCACCCTGGTCAATGCCCTGCTCGGCAAATACGGCACTCACCTGCCGTCCGGAGAAGGCTTCCGGCCGGGGATCGTTCACCGCCTGGATGCGGACACCTCCGGCGTGATCGTCGTCGCCCGTAATGAGCAGACCCTGCGCTTTTTGCAGGAACAGTTTAAGGAACGTCAGGTTCAGAAGCGGTACTTGGCCCTGATGGCCGGTACGCCCCGGGCCGACCTTCTCCGCTGCGATGCATGGATTGGCCGCCATGCGACCGATTTCCGCCGTCGGGCCGTCCGTAAGCCGGGCGAAGGGGATTCCAAGGAGTCTGACACTTCCTTCATCGTCCATGTCCGCAAAACGGGCTACAGCGTCGTCGAGGCCCGGCCGCGCACGGGCCGCACCCACCAGATCCGCGTCCATGCGGCCCACCTCGGGCACGCTATCCTGGCGGACGGTCTCTACGGCCGTTCCCCGACCTGGCCCCTCGAACCCAAGCCCCCGGACACCATCCTGCGCCGCCAGGGCCTCCATGCCTGGACCCTCGACCTGATGGCCCCCAGCGGCAAGGCCCTCCACCTGGTGGCTCCGCCCCCGGCGGACCTGCTGCCGTTCCTGCCGGCCGGGATCAAGCCCAAGCCCCGCTGACATGTCTGCTCCGTCCGGTTTCGAAGTTCGCGATGATGCCAACGACCGCGCCCTGCGGCCGAAGCGTTTGACGGAGTTTACGGGCCAGACGACGGTTACCCGCAATCTGGCCCTGGCCGTGGCGGCGGCCCTTCAGCGCAAGGAGCAGCTTGACCATGTGCTGCTGTCGGGCCCGCCGGGCTTGGGGAAGACGACCCTGGCCCACATCATGGCCGCCGAGATGGGCGCCGAGATCCGCGAGACGGCCGGACCGATGCTCGACAAGCCCGGGGATCTGGCGGGAATGCTGTCGTCCCTCAAGCCCGGGGCGGTGTTGTTCATCGACGAAATCCACAGCCTCAAGCGGGTGGTCGAAGAGTACCTCTACTCGGCGATGGAGGATTACCGCATCACCATTCAGTTGGGCGATGGGGCCCAGGCCCAGACCCTGACCCTCAACCTGCCGCCCTTCACCCTGGTGGGGGCGACCACCCGCGAGGGCCAGTTATCGGCGCCCTTCCGCAGCCGTTTCGGCATCCGCGAGCGGCTGGATCTCTACCGGCATGAGGAATTGGCGACCATTCTCCGTCGCTCGGCGGGATTGCTGGCGGTTGAGGCCGATGACGAGGGTTTGGCGGAGATCGCCCGCCGCAGCCGGGGCACCGCCCGCCACGCCAACAACCACCTGCGGCGGATTCGCGATTTGGCCCAGGTTCGGCACGGCAACCACATCAGCCATGGGGTGGCCATGGAGGGCTTGGACCTCCTCGGGATCGATGCGGCGGGTTTGACGGAACTCGACCGACGGATCCTCGCCTGCCTGACCCGGGCCCGACGGCCGGTGGGCCTGAAGACTATCGCCACCACGGTGGGCGAGGACGAAGCCACCATCGAGGACGTCTACGAGCCGTTCCTGATTCAGGAAGGCTACCTCCTCAAGCAGCCCAATGGTCGGATCGCCACCGGGCGGGGCTACGCCCACCTGGGCCTTACGCCGGACGACGAGCCGCCACGGCGGCTTTGATCATCTCCACGGCGTCAGCCACGGGCGTGATGGCGGTGTCGATGCGCACCTCCGGAGTCTCGGGGTCCTCGTAGGGATCGTCGATGCCCGTGAAGCCCTTCAAAAGCCCGGCCCGGGCCTTGCGATAGAGGCCCTTGGTGTCCCGGGCTTCGCAAACTGCCAGGCTGGTGGCGACATGGACTTCGGTAAATGGGATGGTTCCCGCAGCGATCCGGGCGGCCGCCCGCATGGCCCGGCGGGGCGCGATCACCGGCACCACCGCCACCCCGCCGCTGGCGGCCACCAGGGCGGCAACGGCGGCGATCCGGCGGACGTTCTCGGAGCGGTCCGTTTCGCTGAACCCCAGGTCGCGGTTGAGCCCCGTGCGCACGGCATCGCCGTCGAGCAGACAGACCCAGTGACCGGCGGCCCGCAGGTCGTTCGTCAAGGCCTCGGCGATGGTGCTTTTGCCGGCGCCGGACAGGCCCGTGAGCCAAATGATCGAGCCGTTCATCGCGACATCCGTCCGACTTCGCCAAGGTCGCTCCCGAGGTAGGGCAGGACCTCCACCAAATCCCCGGCCGCCAGATCGGCTTCGGGTGGGAGGGAAATCAACGCGTCTCCGGCGGCGGCGGCGATCAGATCCCCGCTACCGTTCCAGGCGATGGGGGTGATGCCTTCGGCGGTGCGGCGGCCTGGCAGGTACAGGTGACGTCCCTTGCTGTGGGCCGGTGCCGTGAGGGGAAGTCGCAGAATCGGGCGCGGGCTCTGGCCCTGGAGGCGGCGCAGCAAGGCATCCAGGATCACCAGGCTGGTGGCCAGGACGCTGACGGGATTTCCCGGCAGGCCGACCAAAAACTTTCCATCGCTGCGGTGGCCGACAAACACCGGTTTCCCCGGTTGCATGGCCACCTGGTGGAAAATCGGCATCAGGCCAAAGGTGGTGGCCAAGCGCGGCACGAGGTCCTTGTCGCCAGGGCCGACGCCTCCGGTGGTGATGACCACATCACTGACCTCCAGGGCCCGGGCCAGGGCGGCCCGCAGGGCTACGCCGTCATCCGTGACATGGGTCTTCGGCAGGGCGAGGCCCAGGCTGGCGGCAAAAGCGGTCAGGTAGGGGCCATTGCTGTCACGGATGGCGGCGCTGCCGGTACCACCCACCTCGTCCCCGGTGGTAATCAGCGCCAGGCGCGGTTGCTGGTGGACGATCACCTGGTGGGCCCCGGCCAGGGCCGCCAGGGCTAGAGTCACCGGTGCCAGGCGGGTGCCGGGGGTAAGCAGGATCGTGCCGGTGCGGCCGTCCTCGCCGCGCCAGGCGATGTTACGACCTGGAGCCACCGGTCCGGTGACCGTGACCACGCCCTGGGGCCCGCCGTCCGTGGCTTCCAGGGGGACGACGGTGGTGCCCTGGGGTGCTGGGGCCCCGGTCATGATCCGCACGGCTTCGCCTGGGGCGAGGGTGCCCGAGAAGGTCTGTCCGGCGGCGATTTCCGCGACGATGCGGAAGGAAGGCCCCCCGGGCAGACGGACCGCGAAGCCGTCCATGGTCACGCGGTCAAAGGGTGGTTGGTCACCCTCCAGGCACACCGGTTCCGCCAGCACCCGGCCGAGGGCGGCGTCCAAGGGCAGGACTTCGGTCCGGTTCAGGGGCGACACGGCCGCCAGCCGGGCCAGGGCCTCATGGACGGTGGTGAGCATGGGCCGCATCGCACGGCGTGGGGACCGCTTGGCAAGCCGTTCAGGGGGCCAGGGGTGGACTGTGGTAGGCTGCTTGCAGGCACAGCACCGTGGCAGCGGTGGCGAAGACCGCATCGGGGGCATGGCGCACCAGTTCGGCCGGGACCAGGGCCCGCCCGGGGCCTGCGTCCGTGAAGCGGGTCACCAGCTGGGCCTGGAGATTCGCATTCCACCGATCCCAGGCAGGCCCGCCGGCATCCCGCAGGGCCAAGGTCGGAAACCACCAGGCTAGGGGATCGGCCAGGGGGGTAGCCGGGGTGAGATCCAGGTGGGGAATCAGGAGGCTGGTGGAGGGATTGTCGCGGTAGCCGAGCCACACCCGGGCCAGGATCGCCACCCCTAACCGGGCGGGATCCGCGTCAGCGGCGGGCAGCGGGCGACCGAGGGCTGCGCGAACGGCGGCCACCTGACGCGGGGGTACTCCCAGGCCTCCGGCCCGGGCCATTTCCGTCGCCAACAGAGCATAGCCCCCCAGGCCCCCGGGGCCGGGTTCTTCGACGGTTAGGCTGGCCAAGGCTTGTCGGGCCCGTTCCTCATCCTGGGGTTGGCGACTCAGGAGTGCGAGTTCCACCCGGGCCAGGGTATCGAGGGCCTGGGCCACGGTGCTGGTCGGTGCGGGGCCCTCCAGCCAGGCGCGGGCGTTATCGGTGTCACCTTCCCCCGCGGCGGCCAGGGCGGCCAGGGCCCGGGTGGCCAGACGCACGTCGTCGGTGGGGGTGGTGAGGTACGCCGGGCGCTGCTCAGCCAGCCAGGTAAGTCCGCAGGCCACGGCCCCGGCGCTGCGGGTGGTTCCGTAATGCTGGCGCAAGGCCATTCGGCGGGCGGGATCCCGGCGATCCGCCATCAGGTCGGCCCCGGCTGCAGGCAGGGTGGTCCAGTCCCGGAGCTGGGGAAGCTCGGCGGGCGCAGCCCGGGCGGGGCCCCAGCCCCCGACCATGTCGTTGGTCGGCGTAGCCTGCTGGGTGGTCGCTAGCACGGCGACCAGCAGGCCCGCCGCGGCATGGGCGACCCCGACCCACAGCCACACCCGGAAGCGCCGAGGGTCCCGGGTTGCGGTCTGGTGGTGGAGGCTGGCCCGGACCCGGGGGCGCAGATCCACGGGGGTCGGAGCCAGGGCCGCGATGCGTCGGGCGAGGTCTGGGGGCAGGGCCTCATCGAGGCTCGGGGCCGGGGCCTGGCGGACCCGGGAGGTGAGGTCCGTGACCGGGGCCGGAATGCTGCGGACGAGTCGCCCTAGGCGGCTCAGGGCGGCGCCATCGGGGCACCGCGTATCGCCATCGGCCAGGGCCTTCAGGAGGGGGTCCGTGCTCATACGTCCTCCTCCACCAGGTCGGCCAGTTCCTCGCGCAGGGTCCGTACCGCGTGGTGCATGCGGGATTTCACGGTGCCCTCGGGAATTCCCAGGACCTCGCTGATGTCTTGGTAGCGCAGGCCATGGTTATTGGCGAGGACGAACACCTCCCGCTGGCCGGTGGGCAGCAGGTCGAGGGCGGCGGCAATGCGTTCGGCAATCTCCTTGGCCATGCCATCGGCGGCACCGGGGGAACGATCCTCCCGGGCCGGCAGGGTGGCGGCCAGGCGGTCGTCCTCGCCGTCGTCGAGGGAGGTCAGGGTCCGGCGGGTCCGCAGGTGGTCGATCCAACGGTTGTGGGCAATGCGGTACAGCCAGGTGCGGACGGACGCTGTCTGGACCCAGCGACTGCGGGCATGCCAAACCTTCACGAACACGTCCTGGGCCAGTTCCTCGGCCAGCAACTGATCGAAGGTCAGGTGGTAGAAAAAGCCCAGTAGCTCCCCCTGGAAATGCCCAACCAGGGCCTCCAGGGCCACCTCGGAGCCATCCCGTACCTGGGCCATCAAAGCCTGGGGATCGGTCGGTGTGGGCAGGGGTGTCACGGGAGGATGAACGACCACGGGGCGGGAAGGTTCACACCTTTCCCGCCCCGTGGAGGAGTCCGACATCGGTTAAGCTCAGCAGACCTTGCGGGGCTTGCCCTTGTAGTCCTTGATGCGCTTGGCCAGGTCTTCGAAGCCGGCGCGCCCGATCTGGGCGTAAAGGGCCTGCTTATTGTGGTCCACGGCCGGCTGGTCGAAGGGGTTGATGCCGTACAGTTCGGCGCTCATGGCCGTGGACAGTTGCAGCAAGTAGATCACACCGCCGACATGGGCTTCGTCCACCTGGTCGCAGTGGATGGTCATGTTCGGCCGACCGGCGGCCGTCAGGTGCTGTTCCGCAGCCCAATAGCCGTGGGTCAGGATCGAGGACATGTCCACGTCCTTGAGGTAGGCGGCGGCTTCGATCTTGGGGTAGGCCCCGGGAACCGTGACCTGGGCGCCATGGTCCTTGGCGGTGATGAAGGTCGTGACCTTGTCGAAGGGACCTTCGGCGAACAGCTGCTGCTGACCGTGGAGGTCGAAGGTGCCGACGGCCGACACTGGGCTTGGCCCAACGTGGACGGCCTTGCCCTTGCGGTTGAGCATTTTGCCGAGGCTGACCGAGCAGTGGTGATCGTACCACTTGCCGATGGCGTTCAGGCGATCGCTGAAGGCGAAGGTGACATGCATGGTCTTGCGACGCTTGCGGGTCAGCAAGTAGTGGATCAGCGAATGCATGTAGGCCGGGTTCTTGGGAGCGTCTCCGTGGCGGCAGCGCTTGTCCATGTCGGCCCCGCCCTTGAGCAGGTTCTCGACCGAGAAATTGCACATCCCGGCGGTGAACAGGGCGTGATTGCCCAGCAGGCCGTAACGACCCGTGAGGTTCGAGGGGATGGACAGGATGTCGATCTTCTCGGTCTTGGCGATCTCGTTGAAGGGCGACTTCTCGCGTTCGGTGGTGATCACCACCTGGGTCGAGAGGGCGGTCTTGCCAGACTTCTTGGTCAGGTGGTCCTTCAGCCACAAGAAGAGGGCCATGGTCTCGGCGGTCACGCCGCTGCGCGACACCACCTGAACCAGGGTCTTCTTGGGATCGAGGATCTCGAACAGTTCCAGGAGCGACCGGGGATCGGGGTTGCCCAGGAAGAACACCCGGGGGGCGCCCTTGCGGGCCTTGGCGTCCAGCAGGTTATGCTGGCGGTGGGCGAGGGCGTTAAAAATCGTCGCCGGGGCCAGGACGCTGCCGCCCAGGCCGAGGACGACCAGGTTCTCCCACTTGCCGTGGTGCTTCTTGAGGAGCGCCTTCAGTTCGGTGGTGTCCTGGTAGGGCAGGTCGAAGAAGGCGCTTTCGCCGCTCGACCGCACTTCATCAATGTTTTCGTGGTGCTTAGGAAACTTGGCGACCAGGGTGTCGATTTCAGACTTCGTCAGGCCGTGGGTGGCTCCGATGGCTTCAGAAAGACAGTTCGTGTAATCCAGGGCAATGCTCATGTGTGTTCCGTTCCTTCGTTCCAGCGTGCTGGCTGCCAAAGCGTTGCGTCTAGGCCCCATGGCCTGGATGCAGCCGCGGGGTAAGCCTACGGCCGGTGCAAGCGATTTTCAAGACCGGATGCCCCTTGAGGACGCCCTTCCCTCGTTAGCCTGACTGGGTTCCCCTATGCCCATCCCCTATCGCCCAGGTCGACGTTGGACCCCAGTGGCTGCCCTCACGGCGGTCCTGACCGCCATCGCCGCGTTGTTAATCCATTCCCTGCCGGGGGGTTCCGACCCGTCGTTGGAGCCGCCGGCGCCGGTCATCACTGCCCCACCCGGGTCGGTCCGGATCCTGGAGGACGACGCCTACACCCGCCGACTTGAACAGTTGCTGGCCGGGGCCACCCAGAGCATCCGGGTGGTGATGTTCTCGGTGGTCATCTCTGACAAGTCTGGCCCGCGGAACCCGGTGCGTCGGGTGTTGGACCGGCTCATCGAACGGCATCGGGCCGGAGTCTCCGTCCAGGTGGTCTTGGATCGGGGGGTGCCCCCGGGCCGGGAACGCCCCGGGGAGGAGGCCCCCAGCGTCAATGCCTTCCAGGAGTTGCTGGAAGCCGGGGTGCCCGTGCGCTGGGACGAGGACGAGCGCACCACCCACGTGAAATGCGTGGTGATTGATGGTCGCTGGTGCCTGATGGGCAGCCACAACTGGACGGCCAGTGCACTGGGCAAGAACCGTGAGTGGAGTCTCGAGATCGAAGATCCGGCGTTCGCCAAGGATCTAACGGCCCGTATCGACCGGGTGTGGGCCATCGGCCATCGGTGAGGCGCAGTAGGCC
>CAIUVD010000195.1 GCA_903902515.1 uncultured Planctomycetota bacterium
ATGATCTGCTCGATTTCAAAACGGATGGGATTGACGACCTGCAAGAGGATGCCTCTGGCACCAACATTCCCCGGGCCAGGGCGACCATCGACAATCTCTTGAAGCTGGCGAGCTCCCTGGGTTCGCTCAATATCGATCGGGATGCCGCCACCGTTCAGGCCAATATGGGCGGTGGCCTGCGGGTGCTTGCCTTTGGCGTTGGTGCCCGGGTGTATACCGAAGCCGTGGCCAAGATCGCTGAACTTGATCTCGACAATCTTGGCAGCGGCACCGTGATTGCTGACGTGGCAGGAACCATTGCTGAAGCAACTCTGGGGTCGACGACCCCGACGGGTGCTCCGTTGACCTTCTTTACGCAGGCGCAGTTCGATGCCGTGGTGGCCGCCCTGGGTGGCGGTGCGGCAGCCATTGCGGCGGCTGAGGGTCTCGATCAACAGGCCACTGCGGCCAACCTCGACCCTGCCGCCGCCCAGGCGGTCTCGGACACCCTCCTGGGGACTGCCGACGGCGCGGGTCTGATTGCCGCCCTTGGTGGCTCCGGGGATGTGGACAACAATCAAACGTCCCTGTTGATCCAAGGTGCGGTGATTGCCGAGGTTCCTTTCACCTATGGCCATGCCTTTAATGACTACTTCGCGGTGGGTGGCAGCGTGAAGTACATGATGGGTCAAGTCTCCGGGGTGAAAATCCGCGCCATTGATACGTCGTCGGATAAAGACCTAGAGGATTATCTTACGGATTTCACGGACGATGCCAAAGAATCCAGCAACGTCGGCATCGACGTCGGATTCATGGCCCGCTATGACTATATTCAGGCCGGCATCACGGCCCGTAATATCAACGGGCCGACCTTCAAGGGTCCTAAAATCACGTACCAAACCAAGAACGACAGTGGCGCTACGGTGACGGAGACCATCCAGATCGACGACGTCCAGGTGAAGCCGGATGTCCGTGCGGGCGTTGCTGTCATCCCCTTCTATACGTGGTATGCCGGCCTGACCCTGGCGGCGGACATCGAACTGATGAAGAGCGAGACCGCCCTGCCCGGCTACTACCACCAGATGGCTGGCGCAGGTGCGGAACTGAAAGTGCTCAGCACCCTCGACCTACGGGGCGGTGTCAGCAAGAACCTTGCCGAGGATGATGTGCCGATGCTGATCCACGGTGGCCTGGGGTTGAACCTGTGGCTGCTGCGGCTTGATGCGGCTGGTGCTATGGCCAACGAGACGGTCGAAGTTGATGGCGATGAAGTGCCGAAGGAAGTTCGCGCCTCCTTTGCCGTGGCCACTGACTGGTGAGGTACCTCGGACTCGCCGGACTGGTGCTTTGCACCAGTCCGGCGTTTTCGTTGGATCTTGCCGGCGCCGGGGAGGACCCGGGTCTGCACTCCTCCTCGTGGTGGCTGACCTGGGGCAATGATTACCAGGGCAATGCCCCGGCAATTTCCTCCGATGATTTCCGAACCAACCGTTTTGACCTGGGCCTGCGCCTGGGGGCCTGGCAGCTTGCGCTGGATTGGTCCAACTTCACGGCCCGGGCCCCCAACCGCACGGATCCCGTCTGGGGAGCCGAAGATCCCCATGCCGCCTCCCGGCAGGGGGCGGGTCGGATCGACGAACTGACGGCCTCGGTGCTGTACCGGTGGGGTACCCTCGGCCCAACGGGCCGTTGGCTGGCCTTGGGTCCGGCTTTGCGCATCGACGGGCGACTCGGCGGCTCGGATCTTCAGAAGTCCGTGCATACCTCCACGGCGACCCACGCCGTCGTGCTGCCCTATGAGCGGGATTCCTTGGGTTTCACGCCTGGTATGGCAGCCCAGGGTGGCCTTGGGACGGACATTCTTGGTCCCTGGATGATCCAGGGCCGGGGGGCTTTCCTGGCCACCACCCGGGCTGAGGTCGGGGCTGAAGCCAGCCTCCGCACGGGTTTGGCCTCGGGGGCCAGCGCGGTGTGGATCGGGCCCCTGTACGCCCTGCGGGAGGGGTCCGCCGGAACCCGCATCGCCCGGATCACGGCCGACCATGAACGGGGTTGGTGGCTGGTGGCGGGGATCGAGACCCCGGGCCTGGTCTTATCCGTCGGCAACCAACTAGCGGGAGAGGATGCGGTGGAGGGCCGGATCACCGTCCGGTCCGTCGATGACCGGGCGGCGGTGTCTCCCTGGCCGGCCGAAGCCGAGGCCGGTGTCATCCCCTGGGGCAACCAGCCCCGGGCCAATGAGTGGACCCTGCGGGTCCTGGTGGGCCTGCCGTCCGAGGATCCCTGGTGGTCCCGCCTGCGGGTGACGCTGGAAGGTTTGCGCGGGGAACTCGACCTGCCCAATACCTATGACATGAGTGGGACGATCCGCCGGGTGTTGGGTGGGGTCCAATACGCGGCGTGGCCGACCCCGGCCACCGGCCCCGTGTTTCAGCCCTACGTAGGGGTTGCGGCCGGCATCCAGCGAGCTGAGGTCCACAACGAGGATTCTTACGGCTACACCCAGGAAGACCTCCTGCGCACGGCCGTTTTCAGCCAGGAAATCGGGGTTCGCCTTGGTTGGTCGGCCCGGGAGTGGAGATCGGGAGTCACGGCTTCCTGGGCCTGGGTTGAGGTCGACCGGGAGCGGCGGGTGCCGTGGGCAACCCCAGACGATGCGGGTGAGACCGTCCTCGCCGATGATGGGGCGGAAGGCCACCTCCGGTGGTGGGTCGCGCTCGGCTGGTGATGGTCGGTGGACATGGGGTCCGAGGGGTCATGCTGGCCGTGTGCGTCCGATCCTGCTCCTAGGTCTTTCGTGGTGGTCCCTCCTCGGTGCGGTGGAGGTCCAGGCGCCATGGATTCCGGCCGAACATCCGGCCAGTATTACCCGGGATCTGACGGGCTACACCCGTCCGCGCCGAATGGTGGTCCTTTCCGCCGAGATTTCCGGCCGCATCGAAAGTATCACCGGTGAAGTGGGTGACGTCCTGCAAACGGGCCCGGCGGTGGTCCTCCATGATGTCTTGGCCCGCCATGACCTGTCGGCCTCCCAGGCCAACCTGACGGTGGCCCAGACCGTCCGGCGCAAGGCCGAACTGGATGATGGCTTCCGTCGCCAGGAATTGACGCGCATCGAAAAATTGGCGGCCAAGGGCCGGGTCAGCGCTGAGGAGCGGGATGCCGCCGTCCACGCCGCTGAGCAGGCCGGTTTGGCCTTGGCGGCTGCCGATGCCGAGGTGGTCCGGGCTCGGGCCGGCGCCGCCCGCAGTCAGGAGATGCTCGACCGTCACCACATCGAAGCCCCCGCCGGCATGACCGTGATTCGGCGTCACGTCGAACCCGGGACCGTGGTATCCTCTGGCCAGCCCCTGCTCACGATTGCGGATTGCCGGACCCTGACCATCGAGCTGAAGCTGTCCCACGATGAACTGGCCATGGCCCGGTCGCGCAAGGATCTGACGGTCGAGTTCCCCCAGTTCGGTGGCCGTCCGGTGCCCGTTCGCTTGGCCCGGGTCGATCCTGACGTGGATCCCGCCACCCGTCGCCGTCGGGTCGAACTGGATCTGGACGGCACCGCCGCCCCGGAACCCAGCGGGGGTCTGGAAACGGTCCTCCGCCTGTCCCTGCCGGATCCTTCGGGCGGTGTGCTGGTGCCCCAGGACCGGGTGCGGAAGGCGTTTGATCACCAGGTGGTGACGCTCATCGATGGACGCATCCTGCCGATCACGCCCCTGCGGGTGGAGAACGGTTTTGTGGTCGTCGCCGCCAGTGCCTTGCCCCCGGGAACTGCCCTGCCGTGACCCGCTGTCTGGTGGCCATAATGGTGGCGATCTCTGTGGGATTCGCCGAGGATCTGCAGTTGGATCCCGAGGAGGCGGCCCAACGGGCCATCACCCGCTCGGCCGATTTGATCGCCGCCGCCCAGGATGAGATCGCCGTCTCGGCCGCCCAGAACAGCGCCTGGGCTTTCGCCCTGCCCCAGGTCTATGGCCGGGCCGGAACGGATCGCCGATATCCCCTCGATCCCCGGTCTTCCCCCAGTTTTTCCAGCGGATTGGGCATCGAACAGCATGTCTACACCCCCGGTCGGTGGGAGGCCGTGGCGGCCACCGGCCAGGCCCGGCGGGATGCCGCGCGCGCCGATTTGGAATCCGTGCGCCGCGATGCCGCCCTGCGGGCCCGCCTGGCGGTGGAACGAGTTCGCCTGGCCAAGGCCCGGCTGGCGGTCCTCACGGATCGCCGGGCCCAGCGCGAGGAGGAACAAGCCGATGCTGAGGCCCTGTTCGCCGCCGGCCGCACGACCGTGACCGAATCCCGCCAGTCCGCCGTCGCCGCCGCCCAGGCCCAGGATGCGGTCTTGGCCGGTCAGGCGGACCTGGCCGCCGCCCGCCGGGAATTGGCGGCCGCCATCGAAGCGACCGATCCGGTGGATGCCCGGGGTAGCCTGGTGCGGCCGACGGGGTTGCCGCAGTTGCTGGAGCAAGCCCGGGCTCGCCGGGGTCCTGAACAGCGGGCTCTGGAAGCCCGTCGTCGGGCCGAGATCGGCAGCGCCGAACAGCGGGAAGCGGGTTCCCGGCCCCAGGTGTTCGTGTCGGCCGACACTTCCACGGGCGGGGATCGCTACGACAAAACCTATGCTACCTGGGGCATTGGCGCGGGGGTCCGCTGGAGCCTCTTTGATGGCGGTGCCCGTAGCGCCGATGCCGAGGCCGCCCGGGCCCGGGAAGCCGCCCTGTCGGCCCGGGCGAGGGCCAGCGAACGGGAGCGGGAGCGCATTCTGGCGACCCTTGGCGACGAGATCCCGATCATTGACGGCCGCTTAGCCCTTGCCGAGACGACCATGGCGGCCGCCCTCGAAAACTACACGGATGCCCGTGAACGCTTCCGCGTCGGTCGCCTGAAACTGATCGACGTTGGCCAAGCAGGCCTGGCGGTCCAGGAATCGGGCCTCGTCCAGGCCAACCTCATCGCCCGCGAGGCCGAAATCGCCCACCGTTTACGAGCCATGGCCGAATGACCGACATCCTCCTGGTGACCCTCAACGCGCGGTGGTCCCACTGTGCCTTCGGCCTGCGTTACCTGCGGGCCAACCTCGGCGACCTCCACGACCGTTCGGCCATCCGTGAGTTCACGATCAGCGACGCCCCGGCGGTGATGGTCGAGAAGATCCTGGCGGAAACCCCGCGCATCGTCGGCTTCGGCATCTACATC
>CAIUVD010000196.1 GCA_903902515.1 uncultured Planctomycetota bacterium
CGGCCTGCGCTGCAGTGCCGGAATCCCCGGAGACGCTTCGATGACGCTACGTACCTCCCTGTCCTGTTGTGTGGCGAGCCTGCTGGCTCTCACCCTCCCCCACCTGCAGGCCGAGGAGGGCGCCACCTCCTTCGAGGACGCCATCAAGGGCGGATCCTACGGTGGCATGCTCCGCTACCGGGCAGATCGCTACGACGAGGACAATGGCGATTCGAAATACGGCTTCGCTTCGACCCTTCGCACCTCGCTCTATTACCAGACAAAGCCCTTCTACGGCCTGACGGGCTTTGGCGAGTTGTTCCACATCGCCTCCCTCGGGCCGGCCCGTTATGCTCCCCAGGCCAAAGCCAAGGAAGGCGCTCGCGATTTCATCATCGATCCCGTCGGCATGGGCGTGAACCAGGCTTATGGCCGCTATCAGCCAACCCTGCCGATGCCGATCACGATCACCGCCGGCCGCCAGCTGTGGACCATCAATGACGAGACCCTGGTCACGGCCAGCCGCTACCGCCAGAACATGAACCGCTTCGACGCCTTCACCGGCAGCATCGAACCGGTCAAGAACCTGACCCTCGAAGTTGGGCACATTGTCCACAACATCGATGTCACCGACACCGTCGTGCCGATGCACACCGAGGTCGCCAACCTGGCCTACGCCCTCCCCGGCATCGCTCGGGTGGCGGCCTACGGCGTGGTCCTCGATTATGACGACAGCGGCAAGACCGATCGCACCACCATCGGCGCCCGCGTCGACGGGCCCTTCAAAATCGACGACAAGCTGGCGGTGATCTACGAACTGGACTACGCCACGCAGAAGGATTCCGGCGACACCACGGTGACCATCGATGCCTCGATGCTGACCGCCCGCGCCGGACTTTCCTACGACCAGTGGTACGGCTCCGTGGGTTACCGCAAATCGAGCGGGGTCAGTGATTCGTCGGCCCTGGCCTACCAGTCTTCCGATATCGGCTATCCGTGGCCGTGGCGCGGCAACAGCGAGCAGATGGTCTTCAACCCCGGCCAGGGCCTCGAAACCCTCATGGTGTGGATCGGTGGCGCGGTGCCCAAGGTCGACGGTCTTAGCTTCGACGTTTTCTACTTCGACTTCAAAGCGGCCGAGGATAGCACCCATTTCGGCAGCGAAATCAGCGGCGGATTCAACTACAACATCACCAAGCGCTGGTCGGTCTACGGCCTGGCGACCAAGGCCACCGAAGGCGAGGAGGGCAACGGCGCCTTCCGCTCCGCCAATCGTCTCACCGGCATGACCACCTTCATCTTCTGAGCCCCTATGCGCCTCCTCCGCCCCCTCGCCGCCCTCTCCCTTGTTGTCAGCGCCTTTGCTGCCGACACCCCCATCACCATCGGCATGATTTATGTCGGTCCGAAAGACGACTACGGCTACAACCAAGCCCATGCCCAGGGCGCCGCTGCCCTCAAGTCCCTCCCCGGCGTCACCATCCGTGAAGAGGAGAACGTCCCCGAGACGGTCGCCGTCCAGAAGACCATGGCCAGCATGATCGAACTGGATGGTGCGTCGCTGGTGTTCCCAACCTCCTTCGGCTACTTCGACCCCCACATCCTCAAGGTCGCTCCCAAGCACCCGTCGGTCACCTTCCTCCACTGCGGGGGTCTCTACACCGAGGGCAAGCACCCCACCAACGTTGGCAGCTACTTCGGCTACATCGACGAGGCTCAGTACGTCGCCGGCATCGTGGCCGCCCATACTTCCAAGACCGGCAAACTCGGCTTCATCGCCGCCAAGCCGATCCCCCAGGTATTGCGCAACATCAACTCCTTCACCCTCGGAGCCCGCTCGGCCAAGGCCTCGGTGACGACTACCGTGATCTTCACCGGTGACTGGTCCATGCCGGTCAAGGAGGCCGAAGCCGCCAACAGCCTCATCGACCAGAGCATCGACGTGCTGACTTGCCATGTGGACAGCCCGAAGGTCATTGTCGAGACGGCCGAGAAGCGCGGTGTCTACTCCAGCGGCTACCACGCCAGCCAGGCCAGCCTGGCGCCCAAGGGTTACCTCACGGGGGCCGAGTGGAATTGGGCCAAGGTGTACGGCGACTACGTGGCCCTGGTGCGGGCTGGCAAGCCCATCCCGCACCTGGTGCGCGGTGGCCTAAAAGAGGGCCTGGTGGTCTGCTCGCCCTACGGCCCGGCCGTGTCGGACGCCACCAAGGCTGCGGCCGAGGACGCCAAGGCCAAGTTCATGGCCGGCACCATGGTTATCTATCAAGGTCCCCTCAAGGATAA
>CAIUVD010000197.1 GCA_903902515.1 uncultured Planctomycetota bacterium
AGGATCGCGGTCATGGAAAAGACAGGCCGCATAGGCGGGGCCGATAAGCAGTGAAGTGTGGATGATTTCCGGATTGCTGTGATCGTATTCCTGGGCGGTAGCCTCGCCGTCAAAGCAGTCGACGAGGGGCTTTTCATCGCCGGAATAGAAGCGGTTATCATAGGTCTCCCATTGGTGATCCATGAAATACTGCATGTAGCGCAGTCGCCCATCCTTTTCCAGGAACGACAAGGCGCCATCCAGACCCCAGCGGACCTGGCTGTAGATCCAATCGGCGTGGTCCCAGGCGGGGTTGGTGTCCTTGAGGGCGCAATACTGGGCGACGACCAACGAGGCTGAGGGATAGATGCGGCCATCATCGCCATCGGCCCAGGCCCGACCGATGTATTTGTAGCGATCGCCCTGGGGTCCGGGGATGCGGGCATGCTCCCAGTTCACCAGGCGGAAATCGCCATGGTTGCCCATGACATTGTCTTCGCCCATCCGTCGCAAACCGAAATAGTGCCAGGACGTGGCCTTGAGAAGATCGTCCCAGAGGTGCTCACGAATCGCGAACGAACCGGGACTCCGCGCGTCACCGATACGGATGAAGTAGGTTCCCGAGGTGGTGACCTTGCTGAAGTCACCCTGCCAGAAGGTGCCGAAATCACCGATCACCTCTTGGAGGCTGCCCTCCAAGACCACGGTGCCATCCTCAGCCCGGCAGAGCAGGAACGTGGATGCCGCCAGGCTTGACGTGACGGTTTTCGGATGGTCAGGGTGGTAGCCATACTGAGAAACCAGGACGGTGACCCCGGTGTCAGCATCACGCCAGGCGGGGAAGGTGGGCATGGGGGGCATGGCAGTTCCGAAGCGATGGTTCAGGGAGTCGGTGTGGACGACTGACGCAGGGTCTGAATCGTTTGGGCGTTGAGGGGAAAGCGGATGGTGAACCACATCGCGGCCGCCAGGAATGGCAGCGGCCCCACGACGAACATCCAGCGCAGGTAGGAGATCGTTTCCGGCGTCTGGAACGCCAGTTTTCCATCGAAGCCGGACCAATCGATGACCAGCCCGCTCAGGACGGCGACCAGGGCCATGGCAGCTTTATTACCCCAGTTGAACATCGCCGTGAAGACCCCTTGGCGGCTGACGCCATGCAGGAGGGAATCCCGGTCGCAAACCTCCGCCAACATGGGCATGGTCAGGACCCAGACAATGGCGATGGCCGGGGTATCCACGATCTTGTAGATCAGCTGTAACCACGGCCAGTGGTGAGAAAACAGGATCGGAGTCGCCAGGAATGAACACATCAAGATTCCCAGGCCAATCAGCAACATGCGCTTGCGGCCAAATCGTTCGGCCAGAGGGCTGATTAAGGGGCAAAAGCCCATTGCGAGCACATTGCCGATGATCGACGACCAAAACGACATGGTGGTGGCGTTGTTCTTGGCCTCAAGTGTGCCGCCAGGAAAGACGATCGCCAAATTGACGAAGTAGGGCAGCGTCATGGCCAGTACGAAGCCGATCAGGGAGAAACACATGATGCCGGTGACCATCAGGAAGGCTCGATCACTGAGCGCGACTTTGATACCGGCGATCAGGCCGGGTCCCTGGTGGTGGGAAGTCGTGGTGGTGGTGGCTATGGGAGGGGGCTCGCGGGAGGACACCGCCGCGGTCAGGCCGAGGATGATGATCAGGAGGCCGAGCAGCACGCCGAGGACTTCCACCGATTCCACCGGGCTGTCACCGAGCTGGCCATTGGTGACCAAGAGGGGCAGGAACGGCAGGATAACAATCCAACTGAAGTTATTGGCTGCGGCCCGGAACCCGGCCAGGCTGGAACGGTCGCGGTCGGATGAGGCCATCTCCAACCCCAGCGCCTGGTAGGGGACGTTGTAGGCGGCATAGGCCGTGAGGTAGAGTACCGAGGCGATCAGGAACCACCAAAACAGGGCGTTGGTACTCATTTCCGTGGACGGCGAATAGGCGAGGCCAAACCAGGACGAGACCCAGGCCACGATATTCCCGAGGCCCGCGAGTCCTGACACGGGCGCCCACAGGGCCATGCACAGCAACCCCGCCGCCACCGCCCCTACTGCCAAGAAGGGTCGCCGGCGTCCCCAACGGGACCGAAAGCGATCCGACAGGCTGCCAATGATCGGATCGGTGAAGGCTTCCCACAACCGGGGCAACGCGATGGCTAGGCCGATTAACGCTGCCGGAACCCCCAGTTCCACCTTGTAGATCATCAGCGCCAATGACGTAATCAGGTTGCTCATCACCACGTCAGGGATGAATCCCAGGAAGTAAATGGATTTGCTGCGGAGGGACAGCTTGGTGTCGGAATTGACCATGGGTGATCCTTGTTCCACAGACGGGGCGATGGTGTCATTCTGTGGACGCGTTGAGGTGAATGCCAGTCCCCCCGATCGGTGGACTATTGCCCTGAACCGGTGAAAATAGGGTCGTGGACCTCCTAGGCGATCTCTTGGATCCGACGGCTTCGGTCGATCTTTCCCTGGAAGGTCATCCGACCGCCTACATCAAAGCCTTTCCAGCGTGGGATACCGGCTTTCTGACCTTGTCCCAGCATCTACTGTATTACCTGGAATCGGGGGCAATTTCCCTGGAATTGAACGGTCAAACCACGGTCGTCAGGATGGGTTCAGTGATCATCCTGCCGCCTGGTCAGAAATTCCGCATGTGGGTTCCGGTCGGAGAGTTGCCACCGGCCTTCTGGCGGCTGCGATTGGACTTGCCCCGGCCGTGGACGGCGGCCGTGGTGTGGCCGCACTCCGCCAATCTCCAACCGGTGGTCGCTGCGCTGGTGGAGGAGATCCCCGCGGGTTTCCCGTATCGCCAAGAGCGCATTCGCGGACTACTCATCGTGCTCTTTTCCCAATTGGCCCGGGATGCCACCGTGACGGTGGCGCGTGATCGTGAAACCTCGTTTGATGCCATCGCTCGTCAGCGCCTTGAATGCCATGTGGCGCAGAATCCCCTGGCCACACCCCGGGATTTGGCCAAGCAACTTGATCTCACCCTGGATTATTTCACGCGACGTTTTCGCGAGACCTATGGCATCCCACCCCGGGCCTGGCTCTTGGAACAGCGACTCCAGTCCGCAGCGATGATGTTGACGGAAGGTTCAGAGGATGCGGCGGATATTGCCACCCGTTTAGGATTTTCCGACCCGCGTCGATTTTCCCGGCGTTTCCGCCAGCGGTTTGGCAATCCCCCGGGACGTTTTCGCCAAATCGCCCACGGCTAGCCAACCCCCGTTGTCACCACGCATCGAGGCGGTGGTCGTCCCAGGTCATGGGTGGCCGATGTGCTTATCAATGGCAGCAATGGGGGTGAAGATGATCGCGAAGGGAGCGACCACGCCCACGTAGAACGTCAAGTCGACGACGGAGAGTCCCATGCCGCCAGTGATCGTCACAACATCATGGCTCAAACGGCGGAGCATATGCTGATGTTGCGAATCGAGGTGGAGCGTGAGGTTCCCCTGATGAAGGTCGCCTTCGGGAGTCCTCCAGGTGAGGGGGAATGTGATCAGCGCTCCCTTCCAGGTGGGAGGTGCCACCAGAACCTGATCAGGAGCGTCATCATGGCAGGTCAGGTCGGTGGGGGCCTCACCGCGAAACCAGATCTCCAAGGGACGACCACGCCGATCGCCCACCGCCACCAGTGAAGCTTCGGCCAGGGCGACGTCAGCAACCGTCCCCGGCTCCTCGTTGACGGAAAACCGAAAGGCCCGGTCCGTGGGTCGATCCCGCAGCAGACCGCGAAGGAGCACGTCATAGCGTCGGCCTCCTCCCGCCAGGGGTTGGACGTCAAGAACGTAAGCCTGGGCCGTCCCCGTAGCAATTTCTAGAGTCGGGTTCCACGCCGGTGGGCGACTGGTCTTGCGCTGATGAAAAAATGCATTGGTCGCACAGCTCACGGACAGCAGGCATGCTACCGTGACGACGGTGAAGGGGATCCATATGGTTATGAGAGTGGCCTTCAGTCTGTGGCAATAATGATTTATGGTGACCTTAATGGACTTGGCCGAAAGAATGTTTTTCAAATGGGATGGCATTTATGATTTGGATCGCGTCATTCACTCGTGTCGCCAGTGGAATTGGAAATCTCCTTAAAAATCATTTTTTCTCTTGTAATTATTTAAGTAGAGAAAATTTGTGAGATAGTATGGGGACAAGGGATCTAGGCGTTATTCATTGTTGATCCTCGTGTTAAAAATCACCACGGAGAATTATCGGCGATTCCACCAGGTACTTAAATCCCCTGATCCGACACCTCCAGTGTCTATGCTGCGATACAGAGTAACGTCGTCATAGGGCTTGGTTGATTTAATGGAGATGACTCGGCCATCGACACAGGTTATGTTTCCCATCATTCCGGCACTATGCCTTGGATAAAAATTTCCAGTCATGCCGATTACCCAACCTAATTGAGCGTGACCGTATTTCTGAGTGTTGGTACCCGGCCAGGCATTGCGCCAAGAATCACCGATCATGATTTTTTGAGACGGATTCATAATGTTTGGAAGTCGAGCCATATCTGTAGGATTATTCGCATCCCAGGGACTTAAATCGCGATTAAAAAATGGGCCGCTAGAGCCATTCGGGGCAATCGCGCCAGTGCTGAGATATTTTCGTTCACCAAGTCCCATCAGATTGTAGCCTATGGAAATATAATGGTTAGTTTGCATGGTATTAAACTGCGAGAAGCTAGGTCTCTGGTTTGGATCCTCCGAACAAAAGAAATTCCTGAGAAGGTTGGAATCAAAGGAGTTCATATTTGCCACATTGGTTACAGCATTAGCTCTTATCCAATCGTCAGAAATGATATTATACCACATTTTCATTTCACTTCCGCTCGCGTTACCATTCGAGTAAAATGGAAAAAATCCCTTATTGTCCATTGTATATCGGAGCATGGCAATGCCGGTGTTTCGCTGGCGATTCATGCAGTCCGTCTTCTTAGCCGATGACCGTAAGAGATTGAACGACGGAACAAGGATTCCTACCAAAACGGCGATAACGGCCACCGTAATCAATAGCTCAATAAGGCTAAAGGCCTCATTCTTGGAATTTAGACGCTGACGAGGTGGAAAGGGTAGCATGGAAAGCTATGTTACCCATTCAGGCCAGATTTACCTGTCGCAATTATTGGGACATGGATAGCCGGTTGGCCAGGGAGTCTGTCAGAGGTCGCTGACGATGGCTTTAATTTTGGCAGGCTCCCAGGCTGACTATCTATCACTTAATGACGGATGGGTTTCTAATCCCTTATTCCTCCAGCCACAAAATATTCGTCACAATCCGAGGATAATAGAGGCTTCCAATCGCCTTTCCGCTGCGGAACTGGTCGCTGCAGGCATGGTGGGCGGATCCCTGGCGTTCCCAGTCGGCGTGGGCGCGGTCGGCCCGGGCGGCGTCCGTGGGGGCCTGGCGCAGGCCCAGGATGTGGCGGGCAACGTGCTGGCACAGGCCGATTTTCGACATCCAACTGTTGTCGGCCGTAGAGGACAATTTCCAGCCGCCATCCGGGTACAAGCACATGCCCGCCCGCAGGATCGACTGATGGTGGGTCTTCAAGGCACGGATCAGGGGGCCATAGACCCCGTTGTCGGCCAGGGCTTCGGTCATCCCGAGACGGTGGGGGAAGACCAGGCCTTCGATGGCGGGAATGATGGCGCTGCGATTTTTGCCATCGATGACCGCTGGAATGTAGCCCAGGGCTGGATCGAGGGCCGCGACGATGGTGGTTGCGGCGCGCTGGGCAAAGGCGTTGGCCTGGGTCGCGCCAGCTTGGTCACCGGCCTGATTCAGCATGCGTTCCAGAATGACGGCCGTGGCCCAGCCCTTGACCGCGAGGTAGAGATTTCCGCGCGCTTGACCCAGGCTGTGGTCCAGGCTGTCGTAGGTAGTGATTTCGCCACCGGGGGCGGTGCGCGAGGATTCGCACTGCATCAGACCGCGACGTTTGGATGGTTCCGGATGATCCCGGTGTTCCAGACTGGTCAGGCAGCGGCGCAGCAACCCGGCATGGCGTGCAAGGAAGGCCGCATCCTGGGCGGTGTGCCAGTACAGACCGGCACAACACACCCAATTCAGCAGCTGCTCATAGGTCATGTGGGAGAAACACGCCCGGTCTAGGCCCTCGCTTTCGTAGGAGCTGCGGCCTTCGGGGGAAAAGAGATTCATGACCCCCATGTCATGGGTAAACGACACGCCACCGGGATGCAGGATGCCCGGAGCCGCGGGATCGAAAACCTGATCCTCATAGCGGTATTCACTGGCGAACTGCTCCAGGACATTGCGCAGGGTCCAGGGATTGAAGCGGACTTCGAAGAAGGCCATGTCGACGGTCAGGTCGAAGGTATTCATCATCAGGTATTCGCCCTCGTTGACGACCCATCGCGGGCGGCCGCCATCATCGAGGAGCTGGGTCGAGCCAAAATAGCTGCGGGTCGCATGGGCGATGAGGAAGCGCTGTTCATCATCCAGCCGCGCCACCGCCAGTTGCCGATCCAGATTTTCAGCGGCGGCGATGGTCGCGTGCTGTCGGTTCAAGGTATGCTGCAACACGTCCGTGATGTCCGTGAAGAGCCGGGTATACCAGTAGCTGGTTTCGCGGCCCGAGGTAACGGTGCCAGCCTTGAACCACCCCAGGGCGATGGTCAGGGTCCGCGTTTCGCCAGGGGGAACGGTCAGGGCAATGCCGGCTAAAGGCGCGACGCCAAGGCGGCCCAGGCGATCGTCAGCAGGCTTGAACTGATTGGGTAACAACGCCCCGATGACGGTGAAGTGTTGGAAGATCCGGGCCTGCTCAGAATCCGTCGCCATGCCGAGCCCCTTGGCGCTGCGCAGGCCGGTTACGCTGCCCAAGCCCTGCCAGCGGTCATCGGGGGTATTCAGTCCGAACACCGCCTCTCGTGCGAAACGGGTGGGGTTGGCCACCGTCAAGCGCAACAGGATCGACGGAGCGAAGGCATCGCGCTGGGCCCCTGGGCTCGAGGTCGCCGGATCCGGTAAGGACATGAAGGGGGTGAGGATTTCAAAGGTGCAATCCCCCGCTTGGAAACGGTCCGTCGCCCAGCCGTAATCCCGGCGAATATCCGCCGCTGGGAAAGGACGTTCGCTGCCGACATCGCCACCCCCCTGGACATAGCGTTCGCGTTCGCTGTCGGTCAGGGGATAGAACGGCAGCAGGTGGACGACCTCGCCATCGCGGTAGCCCACGAAGACGCCGCCCTGGGCCGGGCCGCTGGCTTCGCAAGCCGCCCCACCGTTGTGGGCGAAATGGCCGACGGTGAAGCTGGCCAAAGCCCCAGCCGGGCTGTGCTGGGCGTGGAAGTCGGCGGTGCGATTGCTGGAACGTCCGTGGGGAACCATGGTTATCTTTCAGAAGGAAGACGAGGAAGACGTGCGGGCGGTGACGACGCGGAGGGATTCGACGCAAAACCGTGCATCAGCGGGATTGGCTCGAAGCACCATCTTGAGAAAGAAGGTTGTTTTCCCCCGTACCTGCGGTGTCAGGTTCATAAACTGAGGGGGATTGCGCCAAGCCTTGCTGTTGATGCTTTGGGGATAGCTGTTTTGCCAGGTATTATCAAAGCGACCGCAGGCCGTCCAGCGCACCTGATCATCGCTGATCAGGAATTCCACGGCGCTGGAGTCTTCAAACGCCCGGGCGGCGAATTCGACCACCGTCAGCCCCAAGGGACTTTCGCTACGGACCTCGTAACTCACCCAGCCATCGACGAAAGCCTCGGTCGGGCGCAGTAACTGCAGGGAAATATCGTGGAGGTAGTTGGGTTCGGGGATGTGCGGGCCGAGGTGCAGGTTGTTGCTGGCCATGGCCTTCGTGGTCCATGAATCCACGGGCAGCGTGAAAAAATCTTGATCCAGCAGCACCGTATAAGGCTGCGTGATATGGATGAGGCGGCGCGTGGTGCCGCCCTCGGTGTAGGGTGAGTAGGTGAGGCGAATCTCTTGCCCTGGTTGCAGGCCGTCGGCGATCATACGGGTTTCGTAGGCGCAGAATCGTCCATGCATGGCCACGGTATCCAGCGTGGTCCCATAACTAAATTCGTAGTGATTTCCGTTGTCCAGGACGATGGCGCCGTTGGTGAAGGGCTTGCGGGTCGACGGCGGGATGACCTGAACGATATGTCCCTGATCCGCGCCGTAGCGGGCGGCGATGGCGGTCACGCGTCCCTGGGGGTCGAGGCTCAGGGTCACCAGGTCATGGCGTTGGGGCCATGGATCGGCAAGGGATTGGGTTAGCCGCTCGGGGAGACGCTCGCAGGTAACGTTGGGAGCCACGGGAAGTTCGAGGAAATCCTGAAACTCCATGAGGTCCAGATCCTGGGTGTCGACCCGGATACGTTGGCGGTCGCCCTCTAAAAACCGTGCCGTCAGCGTCGATGGGAGCGTTTTCTTGGGCGCGATCACCGGCACAAACTCCCCGGAGATGGAAACCGTACCGCCCTGGGCGAGAACGCCCTGGCCATCAGTGCTGAGGGCCAAACTCAACTGATTGGCGGCGAGCTGGCTTAGTTGAAAACGGGCCGAGCTTGAGGTCGAGAGCGCCAGGGTGAATGCCTGGCGCCCGGCCGGGGCGTCGACCGTGAACCGACAGCCGTTCGCCGACAGCGACTCAAGGGTGATCACCAGGACATCATCAGGTTTTGGCAGGGTGACCTCAATCCCATGCCGACCGAGCCGACCATGTCCGCGCACGACATAGCGCGCCGGAAGGATCTGGGAGAGTTCTCCGACCAGCAGGCGTTGGACACTGCAATAGCGAAGGTCCGACGCCAATTCCTGTGCCTCGGCCAGAATTAATGGGTCCCCGCCTTCGGTCTCATAGCGGTCGATCAGGCGCTGCGCGACCACCCGGTCCTGAACCCAGAGCTGCAGCGTACGTTGCTGACGCATGGTCCAGGGCGTTCCATGCATCGGCCCGCTGACCTGTGGCCACTGACTTGTGACCTGGGCATCGATGAGGAATGCCGCATCGGTGGCCTGCCGGGTGATGATCACCAACCGGATGATCCATTGCCGATGCCCCACCATGTGCGTCCCGAGATCCAGGTCGCTGGTGCTGGTCATGAAGGGTGTCCAGTGATCTGGACATGGCAGCTGGGCTTCTGAGAGCACCGTGAGGAGGGTCAGGGTGTCTCTCGTGGCGCCGGTCCATACTTCCACGGCGTTGCCGGGCCCTGGTGAAATGCGCCCGTTGAGGCGCAACCGGAGGCCAGCGGTGAAGGGTTCCCCCCCGTCGGAGACTCGCCAGGTGATCTGTCCTGGCCGATGCACATCACCGACCAGTAATTTTGCCGTGGTGGTGACATCGGCATTTTCGTGACTTTGGCGCTGGATGATCAGGTTCGCGTGGTCAAGGACCTGATCCTCACTCCCCATCGTTCCCTGGAGGCCCATGGGCACGGAAAAGACCACGCGCTCATGGTGGACGGCGGGCAAGGCGGGCAGGTCATCACAGGCATCGGCGCGGCGGATGCACTCGGTGAAATCCGGGCCATCGTTGAGGAAGCAGGCATACTGAAATCCTGATGCATACAGATTACGCAACGGACTGCAGTCGTTCTTGAGAATGGTGGCTTCCAAGTTGCCATGGACCAGTTTGCCATTGGCCTTCACATAGTCGTAATAATCAAAGCGGTCCCAGAACAATTCCCCGGTGGACCAGAACCCCGGCACCATCCCCGTCTGCCCCCCAAACCAGCGGGCATCCTGCATCGGGGCTTCGCTCTTGAAGATGGTGTGGGAATACTGGTTTTCGCTCAGCTGGGTTGTGGGGAGCCGCACCGTGCCCTGGTCGACGACGATGCTGTCCCGGGGGATGGCCGCTGCGTGGCTGGCGGCCATGTCCTGCCACAGGCGAACGGCATCACGATAGAGCCAGCGGCGGGCTTTTGCATCGAGGCCGCGCTTGGGGTCCAAGGTGATGCCTTCCGCTGCCGCGGCAGCGATGGTGGCATCGGTGACCTCGCCCAACGGTGGGCCCATTTCCCGGAGGAAAAACGGTTGGGGATTGAGCCCCTGAGCTTTGAGGTGATCGATGACCCGGGTGTGGCCGTGAAGGCCATCCTGGAACCGACGGGCCAGCATGTGGTTGAGCCACGGATCACGGAAGGTCGCCCAAAAGGTGCTGCCCCACATGTTGGGGAAGGACGGGACGAAGGTATCATGGCCAGGATCATAGGACAGGACACTGTAGCGAACATCATTGAAATAGCCGCCTTTTCCATCGGGTCCGCTCAAGGCCCCGCCCCAGGTCGGGCCGTTCAGCAGGAACTGGAAGGACTGACCCGCGGTGGCGCTTTCCGTCAGGTAGTGGGTGAGATTTTTCTGGGTTGCCGCCTTGGGCAGGTGGGCGTAATCATTTTTAATGAAGGAGCCAAACGGGCCAAAGGAGCGCATCGCGGGTTCACCCGGCCCCGGCTTGGCGAATTTCCCCATCAGCATCAGGGGTCGATAGATCTGTTCCTGGGGATCGAGCGTGGTGAAGAAATCCCCATACAGCCACATATGCCCCAGGCTGAATGGGGAGGCACCGGCACTCGTGATGGTCACCGTCACGTCCGGTGCACCGATACACGCATCCGGAAGTGCCAGGAACCAGTGATTGGGGCCTGCGCCTTTTTCGGCGTAGGTCCGGAAATAGCAGGCTATGCCGTTAACGGCGACGGAATAGGCGAAGGCGCTTTCGCGGCGCTGATGGATTTCCTGGATTTCGAGGATCAGGGACGACTCGGCAGCGGGAGGCCGGACGGTGAAGCTCAAGGAGCTGCCGGTGCCACGGAGCGTGTGCACGGGATAGCGCCGATGAAACGCGCCCATTTCCGTATCTAGCGTCTCAGCGGTCACCAGCCCGGAGGTCGACAACCTGCGATTTTCATCGTAAAGATTGATACCGAAAGCCCCAGGAGAGGACGGCGAGGGGGGCTTTGGGGCAGGCGGCATGTGGTCGTCTCTCTTGGGCGACTTATTTCGATGGAGCGCCGTCGAGTAGGCGATCGATCAGGGGTTGGAGCTGCTGGGCATAGGCTTCGTAGCCAGCCTCGGCGAGGTGCAGGTGATCGGGGGCCAGAATCCCTGGTTTGACGATCCCATCGTCTTCTCGCATCCCAGGGGACGCATCCAGGAGGTGGACGAGGGGATCCTGTTCCAGGTCCATCGCTACCAGGGCGTTATTGATGGTTTGGGCATGACCGGAATTGACGTCCGTTGGCTTGCCGAAGGGCAAGATCTGGACCACCACCACCTGGGATCTTGGGCATAGCTCGCGGATCCGCATGACGGCCAGGCGGATCCCCTCGGCCACCGCGTGAGCCGGCACACCACTGGCCATGAGGGGCGTATTGTTGACCCCGATGAGGAGGACCACGATCCGAGGATTGGCTCCCTCCAGGGTGCCGTGCTCGATGCGCCATAACACATTTTCAATCCGGTCGCCGCCAATGCCGGCATTGATCATGCGACGGTTGCCGAAATGGCGCTTCCAGGCGGCGCGTAGGGGAGCGCGATCGACCACATCGCCTCCCCAATGTTGGGTGATGCTGTCACCCAGGAGAAGGAGGTCGATGTCGCCTCCGTTGAGCTGCACCTGTTTCACCACCCGGTCATGGAGGTCCAGGTACCGACGATTGTTGGGCTCTTTGGCCCCCCAATGGCCGGCGGTCGGCGTGACCGGCCACATGGCCGGCAGATGTTGCAACACCTCGCGGCCAGGTTTGCGGTCATATTCAGGGGTCATGACGTAGGCCTCCCCGGCGGGGGTCAGGGGCCAACCGCTGAGCTGCGGGTCCATGGCACCGTTACGATAGGGCGCGTAGGGATATTCCACGGCGCACAAAACGGCCTGATGGCTCAGAAGGCTCCAGAGGCTCAGGTAGCTCAGTAGGCGCAGGGTCATGGGGCCTCCATCCGTTTCAGCATCAAGGCCCTGGGACCGTTGTCCGGTCACAAAGTTTGCTACTCGCTCGGGGGCACTTGACGCATCCAACGGATTCGGGGTGGAATGCCCGCCGGGTAGTCTGGGGTGTAGAGGATTTCCACGTTCAGGCCGGGTTGGATCGCCCGTTCGACCTTGGCGATCTCATGGGCGATGGCCAAGCCTTTGAGGTCCTCCAGGTCCAGACGGGTGTGGTCTTTGTTGTAGGAGAGTTCGAACACCAGGCCGTTATCGAGGGTAACCCGGCCATTATGGGGATTGGCCGCTCGCAGCGGAGCGGGGGTAAAGGCGGTAATACGTCCACGAGCGACCCCCGCGCGTAGGCGTATCGCGGTGGCGAGGCCCTGGGCATCGACGGTGATTTCAGCTAAATCATGGACCTGCGGCTTGGGCTGGTTCACGTTGTCAGGACGTGCATAGGTGCAGGTTGGGGCGGGGATGACCTGAAGACGCGCCCGGCTGAAATCGCCCACGGTGACATCCTGCAGTTCCACCACCAGATTTGGTGAAATCTGATCAACACGAGCAAAGAAAGTCGTGGAACGTGGCGTTGAAATTGGGGGCTGTTGGGGTTGCATGTCGATGCTGACCCAGCCATCGGCAGTCGTACCGGTGCGCCACGTCACCGTCCACACGCCATTTCCATCCTGGCGGATGTGCTCGGGCATGCGCTCGCCCCCGCGCCAGCGAAGGCGCATCGGCACCGCGGATTCGGTAAAAACCGTGAAACGGGTGGTGGTGTCCGAATGGGCCAGGACGGTCACGACGGCGGCATCCATGGCTGCGGGCAACTGGACTTCCAGCGGCAGACGACCGAGGGGGCCCTGCCCCGCAACGGCGAAACGGGCGGGCAAGACCTGGGCGATCTCGGCGGCCAGCAGGCGGATGCCGTCACCGAGGCGTCCTTCCTTGACGAGGGCATCATACTGTTGACATACCCCATCGGCGCCCCCGGCTTTCGTCACGTAGGCCGTGCGCAGCCGTTCGCCTACGGCGCGGTGCTGAATCCAGATATTCTGCAGCCGGCGTTCGCCATAGGTGTCTGCTCGGCCCTGGAGTCGTCCGGTCGGCTGGGCCCAGGGAAGATACGCCTGGAGCGCGCGCACCGAGACGGCTTTGCCACCACCCGTAAGAACGAGACGTACATACAGGACTTGGGCTCCCCGGGCCACGCCGGTCAGGTCGATGGTATTGGCGGCATGGGCATTGAACCAGTTGAGTTTTTCCCCCATGGTGAACGTGTGGACCAGCTTGAGATGGTTCACATCCGTTCCCGCCAGGACCGTCATCGATCCTGTGGTGGTTCGACCTTCCAGGCGCAATGTTAAGCCACGGGCAAATCCCTCAGGGTCGGTCAGTCGGCACGTTAGCATGCCAGGGACCTGAGGATCCGTCGGGTAGAGATAGCCATCCGACATGTTCGTTCCGCCCTTGGGAAGCGCCAATGCCAGCCCCGTAACGGTGATTCCCACCGGCGGTTGTTCCAGGAAATTTGCCCGGCCATCTCGGAGCAGATCGAGATCCAGGACGTGGTTGAGGTACTCGGGTTCGTCTGGGCAGGGTTGATCGCGTACTTGGTCCGCAATGGCAATTTGCTTCTCAACGTTGGTCGGCCCTTTGGGATTGAACATGGCCAGGAAATCCATGCCGTTGGCAAATGCGCGACGCAGATAACGGGAGAGATCGTCTCCCTTCAGCATCGTGATTTCCAGGTTGGCGCAGGCCAACCGTCCCACACTGATGGTATAGAGATGGTGTCGTGGGTCGGAGAACTGATACATTTCTGACGATGGCCACATGCGTGGCCCCACGCCGCCAACCCACCCGGGCAAACGGTCATCATATGATGGAAAAAGCTTGGCCTCCAGGGTGTGGGTAAACAGGCGGTCGACGAAGTGTCTGGTTGGGGGCGTCACGACTCCCTGGCGTACGATCACCGCATCATACCCCAGGCCGTCTTGATAGGCCTGGGCGATCTGGTCGTTGTAGACCGCGATGTTCTTTTGCATCCAGGCGATTTCCTGAGGATCCAGGCCATCCTGGGGATTCAGGGTGACGCCATCGCGCAGGGCGGCCGCGACCACCGCAAAGCTGAAATCGCCACCATCCTCCCAATAGCTCACCCCCCATTCCATGACCAAATCCGGCGCGGGCAGGTCCGGTGTCGTGGCTTGCATCAGGGCATAGCGGTTGGCGAAATGGCGGGCGGACCGACGCAACTTGTCCTGTTTGAGCGCCATCGAGGCATCGTTGTTGAGGCTTTGCCAGGGGGTATTGCCCCATTTGTTTGGGGTGGTCAGGTGGAAACGGTCCTCAACCTGATCATAGACCACCTGATTATATCGGATGTCGCCGAGATAACCGCCCCGGCCATCGGCATCCATGCCGGTATGTCCCCACCAGCAGGACTGCATCAGGGCATAGGGAAGCTTGTGGCGATTCCCCGCATCCAGAAATCGGTCGATGGCGGTCAGATGGTCGGTGGCTGATGCTTGAAGGTAGCTGGTGCCATACATGATCCCGCGCGAGAAATCCTCAGTCGGAGGGAATTGTACGTCGTGGTCAATGGCCTGGGCGACATAAGTGAGAACGCGCAGGGGTGCCGCCATCCCCTGATCGCGGGCCTGGCGATAGAAATCCCCATGACCCCAGACGTTGGCGATAGCGACTGGCGTAGGGCCCAGATTGGTCAGGGTGACCCGCACCTGGCGGGGATCGCGGATCAACGACCGTTCCACACGGGCAAACCAGGTCATGGGCGCGTTCAAAAGTTCAGCGAAGGTCCGAACATGCACCGTCACGCCGTCCACGGCAACGGCGTAGGCGAAGGCGTGGCGGTGGGCCTGATGAACCTCTTGGATCTCCAGCAGTACCGGGTCATGGCCTTGGGTGGAAACCCCTGCCCCAAGATCCACGACAAAACTCAGGGATGACCCGGCAGTTTCGAGGACCGAAGCCGGAACCTGGCGATTGAGTAACCCCACGGAGGTCGTCAGGTCACGGGTCGCCACCATGCCCACCGTGGTCGCATGGTAGCGTTCAGCATCACTCCCGGCCTGCCAGTGGTTGTTCGCCACTTGTTCGACGGTGTAGCCGAACCCCGCCGTCAAAGCCAAGGTCATGATGGTGGAGATGGGGCGTGGCATGCGCGTATCCTTCCATGACGGTTGGAGCCAAGGTCAGTGGGTCAAGGCCGACTTCCTCGTGCGTTCATCTCGCATTGCCTGGATTTTTTCTGCGCTCAGGGGGAAGTACCACGTCATGATGGCGCACGCCGCGAAAAATGGGATAGGCCCGAGGGCGAAGGACCACGTCAGGATGGCCTTGGTTGACTCGGACTGTTCGGCCATGGTGGCAACAAAGCCGCTGTTATCGATAACCAGGCCGCTCATCACGCCGATCATCGCCACGGCAACTTTGATACCCCAATTGTACATGGCGGTGAAGATGCCTTCGCGGCGAACGCCATTCTGGATTTCATCATAATCGCAGGCGTCAGCCAGCATTGGCAGGGTGAGCACCCACACCGCCGTGACGCACAAATTCGTCATGGTCGCAAAGACTAATTGCAGATAGGGATAGGTTTGGGAGAAAAAGAGCGGGGAGAGCAGGAATGCCGCCATAATACCGAAAATAGCGGTTAAAAGCATGTTTCTTCGGCCCATCTTGGCAGAAATGGAGCTGACGAGTGGTGCAAAAACCAGGCCAAGAACGGCCGAGACGGTGCCGGTGATTGCACTGAGTTCTGTGGCCAGTTTCTTCTCCACCTCCGTGCCGCCGGGGTACACATGGGTCAGGTTTAGGTATAAGGTCAGGTTGCCGGCCGCGCACATGCCAATGATGGTGAACGAAACAATCCCCGTTGTCATCAGAAAGGGGGCGCTTTTCATCACGCACCGAAAACCGTCAATCATGCCCACGTGGCTCTCAGAGCCTTTGGCTACCTGGGAGGATTCGTGCTCGCTAATTTTCATCGCCGCCAGGATGCCAGAGCCAATGATCATCAGCCCGGCAATCAGGCCGATATTGCTCAGTGAGGCCAGCGGGGTATCACCGAGCCACTTGTTGTAGACGAGGAGCGGCGCTGCTGGGACCAGGGTGCAGCACACCAGGTTGTTGGCGGCGACGCGCCAGCCGAATAGACTGGTACGATCCTGGTCATTACTGCTCATGCCCAGACCTAAAGCCATGAAGGGGACGCTGTAAATAGCGTAGGCCGTATAAAATAAAACCGCGACAATAGCGAAATACCACCCCTGGTATTCCTTACTTACCTCTTGCGGTGGTGACCAGAGGGCAAAGCACATGAGGCCGCCAAGGATCGCGCCGGCGACCATGTAGGGCCGTCGACGACCCCAGCGGGAGCGGGTCCGGTCTGACAAATTCCCAAAAAACGGATCGATAAAGGCCTCCCACAGCCGGGATACCATCATCGCACCGCCGATGATGGTACCTGAAATGCCCAACTCGATCTGGTACACCACGAACACCAGGGCGTAAAACAGGTTGTTCATGATCGAGTCAGGCAGATAGCCGACACCGTACCACAGTTTTGACGCCAGGGGCAAACGTGGGGGAGGGGTGCTCATAAGTGATTCCTGGATGAAGACATCTGTGCGGGGGAAATCATTGCGAGGGGCAGTGTGCTTGCTGGTCACAATATTTGCGACTGGGTTAGGTGAGCTTCAGCGGCGATGCATCAGCGTCCTGAGCGAGGCACGGAACGGCGGTGCCCCGGGTTCTTGGAGGCGCGCTACAAGGAAGAGTGAGATGGCCGTTATTCCAGCCATGACGGCATACATCAGGGCGTGTCCGTTCCACGTCCAGCCGAGATAGGTTCCCTGCCACGGACTGACCCGCTCGGCGATAAGGCCCCACGCCAGTGGGAAGATCGCTCCGAGCAGGCTTCCGACCATGGTCATGGTTGCGGCGGCCAGGGCTTGCAACTCCGGGGGAGTCTGACCCATCACCATGCGACCACTGGCTAAATTCATCAGGTTGAGACTGATAGTCGACGTACTCTGGAGAAGAATGATGGTCAATCCGATCCCCAAAAGACCCGTGGCGGGCATGGCACCACCGGCGGTGGCTACCCAAAGCCCGAGGTGGATGACGCCAAGGATGGTCGAAAGCACGAGGCAGATCCGCGACCCCAGTCCATCGAGGAGTCGGCCTAGCAGCGGAAGGAGAGGAATAATGGTCATGGCAGCGGCCAAGGGCATCAGATTAATCATCTGATCGCTCCAGTGCAGCCGATCGCGCAGGACGATGATCCAGCAGACCGCATGGCCACCATTGGCGAAGCCGAAGAATATTTGAAAGGCCAATAGACGTGGAAGGGTCGTTTTTCGCAGATCACGCAGGCCATGCCCAATGGGCGGCATGGGGGGTACCGGTACCACCGGAATATGCCAAATGCAGCGCAGGGCCGCCAGACTGGCGAGGGCCGCAAGCAGGAAAATGAGCGGGAATTTCAACGGTGATTCCAGGCTCAAGATGCCGGTGACCATCAGTCCAGAGGCAACCAACGAAATGTTGGCTACCAGGAGTTCCCGGGCGAGAAAGCGACCGCGAACCTCGGAAGGTGCCAAGGCTGCCCACCACGGTGAACGGGCGGTGATCGCCATCGAGAATAAGGCATGGAAAAGGCCGGTGGCGACAACCGCGAGGGCAACGGTCATTCCCCCACCGAGCCAGCCCGCGCCCACGCCAATGGCAGCCAGACTGGCAAGCAGGCCGATTCTAATTTTTCGACCGAAGGCGAGGGTCCCGGGAAATCCACGTCGAGGGATTTGCAAGGCCATGGGAAACTGGAGGGCCATCGACAATGGGAGGAGGGCCACAACCACGCCAAGAACCGCCGGACCAGCACCGTGCCCGAGTAGGAACAACTGGATCGGGGCACCTTGAATGACCGATACGGACATGGATTCCCAAGCGCTGAAACGACACACCCAGGTCGTGGCCTTGGTTAGGGACACCGGTTCCCCGGAGGGTCCGGTGGTCGTTGCAGCACTCATGGCGACCCATGGTGGCAAGGGGAAACGGTGCTTCAGTCGCAAAGATTGCGACCGCTGACCAAATCCTTGCGACCGGTGCGCAGCGGATGCGTGTCATGCTCAAGGAAGGACGACGCCTGATCCTGTTCGGTTCCCATCAGAGAGATCAGGCGTAGCCTCTGGAAAGAGCAAGGACACTTCGATGACCTTTGAGTCGGTAACCATAGGGGCTACCCAGTTGATCGGGAGCCAGCCCCAGGCGAACCTGCTGTTCCATGACCGACCTGTTAGGTGGGAGGTTCCTGCCCTGGCGGCTGTTGGGAATCGCGATACTCCGTTCGTCAGGAACGACCGTCCGGACGGGGGTATCGGTGCTTCAGAGATTACCTGGGTGCCGGTCAAGTTTGCGAAGACCTTTTGGAGATTGCCGATGTGCAGCGTGCAGGTTGAGATCTTTCCGAGACACCAGAAGGACAAGCGATGCTGACCTCCTGCAGCGTTATCATGCGACGGGCCTTTCTCGCCCTGCTGGTCTTGTCCGGCAGGGCAACTGCGGTCGAGGAGATCCAAATCCACCAGATTGAAATCGATGGGAGCGATTACGCCGTCCCGCTTGAAGGGCCCATTACCGTTGTGGCCATGGCTGGTCGCCTGCGTCTGGATTTTTCTGGGCCAGTGCTTGATGGCATACGCCTGCGATATCGTCTTGAAGGCGTCGATAAATCCTGGCAGGATCCGCCAAATTTTATGCGAATCCAGATTCAATTCATGGATGAGCGGAAAGATATTGTCGGCAGTATTGATTTCCCTATCCGTGGGGAAACGCCGGGATGGCGCCAGGCGGTGGAACTGTCGGATTTTGTGCCGCGTCGTGAATCAATGCTTGTGCCGGCCATGTCTCGGTCTGCCAGCCTGAGTATTCTTTCCCATGGCCATGACGATGGGGTCGGTGTCCTCGGTCTCGATCGAATCCGATTCCTCGTGACTCCTGCCGATGGGAAAACGACCAAGGAGTACCCCCTGGACGCGACCAGTGGCGAGAAAATGGACCAGCGTCAAGGGTCGCCCCGGTTCTGGTATAAGGGCTTCGGTAACCGGGCGGAAATTGCCGAGTTGCGTCATCGACCGGGACCCCAACCGCGTCCGATCCTGGTCCTCAATGACATTGATCCCCAGCGCTATGGCAATTGGACCCTGATCAACCAGCCCCTCCCGGTCGCTGAGGGTGATATGGTGACGTTGACCTGGGACGAAGCCCATTCCATTGGTCGTTCTGGCCGCCACATCGCAGAGTACACAGGGCTCAAGCCAGGAAATTATGCGTTTAAAGCTGAGCTTTGTGCCGTGGACGGGACGCCCACCGGGCGCGTCATCACCATTCCGTTGGTGGTGGTCCCGCCCCTGCATCAGCGCTGGTATTTCTGGATAGGCGCCTTGACGATTGCCGCCGGACTCGGTGCCTGGGCAGGGCATGCGTTCAAGCGCCGACGACTGATGCAGCGCCTTGCGGAATTAGAGCGCGTCCATGCCTTGGAGCGCGAACGTGAACGCATCGCCCGGGATCTCCATGACAACATCGGAGCCGGGCTGACCGAAATCGCCATGTTGAGCGACTGGGTCTATGATGATTTGGAGGCTTATCAGGGCGACGATACTAAAGGGCGTGTCGAACGTATTCGCCAATCCGCGATGGAATTGGCCCGGAGCGTCGATGAAATCGTCTGGGCAATTAATCCCGCCAACGATGATTTAAAACGTTTCGCGAACTACCTCATGCAGGCCTCCTCGCAATTCCTCGGAGCTACGACCATTCGCGTGCGTTACCAGATCCCCCAAGATCTCCCGCCTCTGCCGATTAGCGGAAAAATTCGCCACAACCTGTTCCTGGTCGTGCGTGAGGCCCTCAACAACACCGTCAAGTATGCCCAAGCCAGCTTGGTCCGGATCGAACTGGATGCAGCCGACCAGATCATCCGTTTGGTGGTTGAAGACGATGGCGTCGGTTTCGCCGTTGCCCATACTGGCTCTGACGGAACCCATGAAGGCCTTTCCAGCATGGAGCAGCGCATGACCGATATTGGCGGCGTTCTTCATCTCGTTACACTCCCTGGCCGGGGTACCCGGATTGAACTCCAGGTCCACGTGCCCCCCGGATCCCAAGGACACCCATGATCACTGTCGCTGTCGTTGAAGATGATGCCCGTATCCGTCGCACCGTGCAGGAGGTCCTGGCCAAGGCCAAGGATTGTCGCTGTGTGGCCGCCTTCTCGAATGGCTCCACCGCTGCGGAAGAGCTGCCTGCCTTAAAACCAGATGTGATCTTGATGGATATCAATCTGCCGGATATCAGCGGTGTCGAATGCGTGGCTCAGATTTCACCCCAATTGCCAAAATCTGAAATCATCATGCTGACGGTGTTCCAGGATCCCGATACGATTTTCCAAGCGCTGGCCGCCGGGGCTCATGGCTATCTCGTCAAGCCCGTCATGCCCAGCAAGCTCCTAGAAGCTATCCGAGAAATCCGCAATGGCGGGGTGCCCATGAGCCCCAGCATCGCTCGTAATGTCATTGATTATTTCCGACGTGCAGGCTCGGCTCAGGCTGCCCCTGAATCGGCGGTTGCGACACCATTGTCGGAGGTCGATCCGGAGAAGAACGATAGTGTTCTTGGTCCTCGTGAGCAGCAGGTGGTCGAAGCTTTGGTGGAGGGCTATTCCTACAAGGAGATTGCCGGCAAGCTTGATATTTCGATCTGGACCGTTGCTACTTATGTACGCAGAATTTACGAGAAGCTCCATGTCTGTAGCCGACGAGAGATCATTGCCAAGGTATCGATAAAAAAATAAATTGACTGCAGAGGGCCTTGGCCATGCATTCTTCTAAGGAGCAGAGCGCCACCATGGCACCGTGGCATTTACGTTCCGCCATCTGCCGGTCGTCCCGCAGGCCAGGGAATCGGATGGATTACCCTGGGGTCTCTTCCTGAAATCAGTTATCGCCTGAACATGACGCCCAACGGAAGCATGGACCTGTCACATGACGGGCCGTCCGTGGGGTGACAGAACTGATATTGGCGTTGGGCGGGTTATAGCTTTCTTTGGACTAATTCCCCAAGTCTTTCATTGATTTCCCAGTCAGCATCAGTCCCGGTTAACATCTTTCGAAGTATGCCGATCTCTCCGTCAATATCCCCTTTCGCGCGACAAAGAAGGGCTGACAAACGACGAATGGCCGGGAGATTTCCCTGATGTGATGCTTCGCTCAGCGCTTCCTCGGCCTTGGCGTGAAATCCTGCCAGCAGGTGAATCGATGCTTGGCCGAGGGGTCCGAGAGGGGAATGGGGATATCGGCTATGGATCTCCTCAAAAACCGTGGTGGCTGCATGGAGACGTCGACCATGGAGATGGTAGTATCCGACGATGGCCAGGGCGACGGGACTTTCGTTTTGTTGTCCCACTGCGAGCTGGGCCCAGCACATGGCATTGGCGCCATCACCACGCAAAGCGCAAATTCGACTGCGGAGGAGGCACATCCCATGATCATTGCCCGCTGCGCCCCGACTGCTGGCAACCTGATCGATGAGTTTCTCGGCATCATCAAATTTCCCAACTTCGACGAGTTGAGCCGCCTCAGCCATGGTTGCCTCCCGATTGGCGGCAAGACGACGTAACCTGGAGGTAAATCGCTGAGTTAACGTTGCTGGCGGGTGATGCTGATAACGGACCCGGCCGATCACGGCAACGCGGAGGATCTCTAGGGTGGACTTCCACCACGGAGATTGGGTTAACTTACGCGAAAACTCCTCGGTGGGTGACGTGGGGACATCGTCGGAATGGGTTGCTTCATTGGTCGAGGGGCCCCGGTTATCCTTGATGTTGAATGACGTGGAGGAGGGTAAGGGCTGCTCCTCCGGCATGAATTCAGGCGCGATGGGCTCTTCTTTGGCCAATGGCGACGGTAGCGGATGTTGGTCTGATGACGAACTTCGATGTGGGGATTCGATTGTCTTTCCCTGAACGTTGATCTCCGGGAGTGGTGGGCGATTATCGGGGAGATCTAAAATCGCTTGCTTGCCCGGTAGCGAAGCTTCTGGAATGGTTGATGCTCGGAAGAGGTAGGACCAGATCGCGGCTCGTTGCTCCGCGGTTAGGCCATCGTCCAGGGTTGGTGTGGCTGTCTTGGCAAGCGTTGGTGTTGGTGTTGGTTTTGGCTGGGTACTAGAATTTTGGCGAACTCTCTCCGCGAGGAGGGCGAAGAGTAATTGGTGCTCGGACGGTGCCGTCTGCGGCGCCGAAACGCTCGGAATGAAGTCGGGCACGGAGTCGGTGCGTAATTCCGGACTCGCGATGTTCAATTGGAGTCCGCCGCCACCTTGAACGCCGCCCGGAAGAGCCTGTCCCCGAGGTGTCTGGATAAACCTATCGGTTCTCCGGCGAAGAATACGGCTGGTTTCGCCACCACCGTGTCGTTCAAAGGATCCGGGAGGTGGAATCTCGGGATCGGTAGGTGATTGACGATTGTCATTCGGCGTAACATAGACGACGGGCGGTTTCCGTTTTGCCTCTAGCTGCTGGCGCAGCGCGGTTACCTTTTCGAAGCAGCTAGCCCAATCGGGAAATCGAGCTTCTGGAGACTTTGCTAAAAGGCGTCGGACAAGTCCCGCGGTACCGCTCTGTAAACCCGGCACTAAAGATGCGAGATCTAAAGGAGTGGCACGTAAATGCGCATTGCGAATTTCCTCATCGCTGCCAGAGAAAGGGGGCTTTCCCGTTAGAAGAAGGTAAATAATGACTCCCAGGGCATACATGTCGGCGGTCGGCGTCAGCTTGCACCCTCGTATCTGTTCTGGGGCCATGGTCAGGAGATTGCCGACGATTTCTGATTTGGTTAGACGCAGAAATTCAGCCTCTCCAGCGATGGCTTCGTCATCGTCGTGGTCAACCAGGCGTTCTCCTAGTGCATGGCCGAAATCAGTAATTTTTACATGTACCCCAAGATCTTCGTTCGAAAGACTTTCTAAATCGACGAGAATGGTATCTGGGCTAAGATGACGATGAATAATTTTTGCGGTCATCCAGCCATGATGAAGTCCGTCGGCAACTTGACTGGCAATCTGGAGCACGCGCAATTCATCCATGCGGCCTCCGTTAGAGATCAGGGATGCGAGTGTTGGACCGGGGACGTGTTCGGTGACGCTATAGGGATTATATTCAACATAACCGCTTCCCGTGAGTTTAACAATCGCGGGATGATTTAGGCGCGAAAGAATGGAGGTGACGCGCGTAAAACGATAAATCTCCAGGTCATCATCTTTGTCGAGGAAGTTAATTCTCACAAGGCGATTAAGAATCGATTCCCTTGCGGACCAGACGGGGCCAAACGAATTGTTTCCCAGGTAAGCAACAAGGGTATAAATATCAATGCGGTGACCAGGGGCGAGTTTCATAACATCTCAACATTCGAGGGCGATAAGGAGGATCCTTGATGCGTCATCATGGAAATTATGCCCTTCAAGGAGTGGAATGGGTATGATCAAACTCGGCATTGAATCGGCGGCATGCCCAGTCAGTAATTTTTGTAATATAATCCTTATATTTCATGATGCCCATGGCTAATTCTGCCTCCGATGTGTGACTTAGGCTTGGCATGATCTTTTTCATTTGAAAGTTCGCGATGGGGTGGGAAGAGGATATGGTGATCTTGTCTAGATGAATTGAGGCCATGCTGACCTCCGTCCGTTGCTCTCGACGCCCCTTCGGATCCGGTGACCGCACGTCATCCTTGCACACCCTATTGCGTAACGTGATCGCGTGAGAGATGGTCGAGAATCGACGCCAATCTTGGTGACTCACAACCCGGCAGGTTTTGTCACCAGGTGCGAATGGCAGTTTACCGAGGCGATGATCGGTTGGGACGCGGGTCATTTCACCGTGGAAATCCAAGTCACTACGAAAAATGTGCCAGACGGCACATGGTCCAAGCTGGGCGGGCAAAGGTTTTTTGTCAGCCATGGGGGTCATGCCGATGCTTTGATTCATCAATCCCACAGTGACATAGCAACTCTTGCTATTGTAATTGGTCTGGTCCTCCACGGCATGTCACAAAAATTGTGACATGCCTTGGAGGACCATCGGACATCAGGTCAATCAAAGCGAGTGCTCTTGGTTCAGGACCTTGGCTTCGACTCGATGATGGCAAGAGATCCAGTATCCAAGCAGAGTTCATTCCTGGTTACCGTGCTAGCGGCACGTCCGAAGGCCGAAATCTTAAAGAAGGGGATATCCGCATCTTAAATTCGACCTGGTGGTTGAGGGCAAAGAGGCGGAAAAGCGGCTGATTCTATGGGCGATTGCCCGTTTATCGGGAGGTCGAGCAACCTGGGATACGACCAACCATCCATGGATGTGGCTATGTCCAATCGAATCCTTGAAATAGTAGACAAGTGTATGAGTCGTTCATGAGCTCCCGAATTATGAGACTGTGTGAAAAACCTGCAAAAAAACATTTATTTGGTTTAGGGGAGCGGCTTTTGCATGAAGGGTGTGTGAGCATCTCAATAAATGCAAAATTCGTGCTTTCCCTGACCCTATGACTAAAAGTGGGTCAGGTTCTTTTGTGGGCAGGATTGGTGTAAGTGACTTTTAGACAGTGGTTTGTCAGTGGTCATTCGGACGACCAGATGGTCATGGGGGCCTGCGCGCGTGTGGTTGCGGGACGTTTCTGTCACAATTTTTGTGACAGCATGACAGATTAATGGGTGTGTAAAAGCTTCATATGATTCAAATGACGCGCTTCCAAAACCTGCCTGGGCTGATTGATGACGCAGGGCCTGCGAGTCGAAATAGCAGAGGATCACCGTCCGTTTATGGCCACTGGTGCCGCCACATTATCCGGTTGTTGGCCGGTTGTGCGGTGGTGATGGCATTGTCTTGCATGGCGACGATGGGCTGGTCGATGGAGTATCCCTATGTATCCGGGTTGGGGGTGCGGGATGGGCGCGGTGGATTCATTCCAGGATCGGTGGGAGGTGGTGCCTATGATTATTCTACTAATCCGCCCACAGCCAAGCCGCAGGCTCAGGAACCCCAGCCGTCTGGTTGGCCTATTGAGTCAGCGGTGGCAGCGGCACAGCTTCAGTGGATTTTAAATGGCGACTTCACGCATTGGCCTATGCAAGGTAATCAGGCCTATCTTGACCTGATTCCGCAGTTTCCCAATCCTCCCAAGTGGTATGTCGAGACTGGGCTAGAGTCCGACAGAAATCCCGCAAAAAAGCTATGGGATAAGATGAATAGTCGTCCAGGACCTGTAGATATTCTGTTAATGGGTGATAGTATGACCCAGCAGTGGTCTGATGGGTTGATGAATTCGAGCTATGGCGACCCCTTGAACATGCATTGGCGTCAATCGTTCTATCGTTATGGCGAAGCCATGAATTTTGGTGTCGGTGGCGACCGGACCGAGAATGTTCTGTGGCGTATGGAACATGGCTCGATGATGCCGTATGATGCCATGAAAAACCAGGGCGTAACGGGAAGGTTAGTACTGTTGGCCATAGGAACCAACGGTATATTTTCGGCCAACGGGCAGAATGTCAGTGCGGCTGGGATAGCCAAGGGCGTGCTGCGATGCGCGCAGTTGGCGCGGGAAAAACAGCCGGGTGCTAAAGTTATCCTAGTAAAGCCCTGGCCGCGCAGTTGGGCAGAGAACACGCCCTATGATATTGGATATCAATACATCAACTCCCTCTCAGAAGAATTGGATCGACTGAATATCCCTGCGATTGATCCGAGCATTCATGTGGTGGACTATCGTAGTTTTTTCCTTCAGGCAGATGGAAGGCTGAACCCGGTCTACTTCAATCCCGATCCAGGTACGGGTGAATTGCTGCATTTCACCATGGATGGGTACAAACTTTATGCAGATCTCCTTAAGCCACAGATTGACGCATTGATTGGGGATATTCCGTCACGGCCGATGGTGTTAACGATCCCCAATGCTCAGGCGGTTAGTGGTTCGGGGGCGGTGATCGGCGGCACGGTGGTTGCCGATGGTGGTGCTTTAGTCACGGAGTATGGTGTCTGTTATTCCATTGGTTCGGATCCTTCCACAACTGGTCCTAAAGTGTCGGTGTCCAGCCCATTGGGAAAAGCCGGTTCGTTTTCCATCAGTCTTACCAGCTTGGCAGCCCAGACCGAATACTCTGCGCGGGCATACGCGACCACGATACACGGAACGTCCTATGGTCCGCTAGCCACCTTTACTACCAAGGCAGCAGCATTTCGCGCTGTCGCACCAACGGTGACTACGACTGTTGACAAGGCCTGGATAACCGCGACGGCCGCCTCGGTGAATGGTTCGGTGGGTGGTGCGGTGACTTATGATGGGGGTGCTCTGGTCACCGAAAGGGGCGTTTGCATTGGAAATGCATCTGGGCCGACCGTGACGACGAATTTGGCTAGGGTGACAGCGGGTCAGGGTCCTGGTCCCTTTTCGACAGCCATTCCTTGGCAGGCATCCCTCAGGGCGGGTATGACGTACTATGTGCGCGCCTATGCCACCAATACCGCCGGTGTAGGTTACGGTGACTCCTATGAGCTGGTAGTTCCGTCCCCGGTTGCCCCGGATGCATCTGCGCCAACTAGTCCTATTTTCAATGTTAAATCCGGTGGCGTGACGGTGGCAGTTGGGGGCTCGGTGACGCTCAACGTCGGCAATGCGATTCCTGCCAGCTATGGGGTGACTCCGAAGTACCAGTGGCAGTACATCACCGTAGGGGATAAGGAGGCCTATGGGCAGATGTGGCACCATATTTCAGGGGCAAATGGCCCAACCTATACGATCACCAATGCCACGGCTGATATGAACGGCAGAGTGTATCAAGTGATCGCCTCGAATGCCACCCCAGATTATAGTAACCCCAAGAAAAACATCTACACATGCACCGTAGCGGTGACTGGTGGCGCTGTGCCACCAGAGGTCGTGACCAAAATTGGTGTTACCGAACTAACGCATGTCGGAGCAAAGGCTGGTGGCAAGGTAGTGGCCGGCGTCTCCTCGACAGATGAGTATGGGTTGTGTTGGAATACGGACATCAACAGAGTACAATTAACTGAGGCAACAACACGGTCTGCCACCATCAGGAATGTCGAAACCAGTAGTATCATCAATTTCACGGCATCCATCACGGGTTTGGATGCCAGTACAACGTATTATGTTCGAGCTTACGCGAAGGCGAAGGTTAGTGGTGCGGTGGTGTATGGTGAGATACTGCCCTTGGTGACCAAGGCTGCGCCGGCACTTGTTCCTCTGGCCATCTCCCAGCAGCCAGTCGACCACCTTGTCAAGGTGGGCCAAGCGGCCTCATTCCAGGTGAGTCTCGTAGATGAAACGGGTGTTTCCTATGCCTGGGAATCGGCCCCGAGTGGGAGTTCGTCCTTCACCGCCATCACGGGTGCGTCAAGCAAAACGTACAACATTCCCGCGACGGTGGCCGCTAACGATGGCCTGAAGTATCGTGTTCGGGTTACGCGGGGTGTGAGTAGCGTGGTCTCCCAGGTGGCGACGCTGTCGGTATGGTCGGCAAACGATGCGAGCTATGTGGTCCCACCCCCATTTGAGTCGAGGGTGTTCACGACCACCGACGGTAGTCTCGGGTATCGGTTGCTGATGCCACCAACTGGCGTGACCACGCCGACGGGGGGGTGGCCCCTAAGTGTTCTGATACCTGGCTTCGACAGCAATGGCCTGCCTCAGATGGGTCTGGCTGCCGGGCGATTTGTGAGCGAGCGGGACGCCTATCCGGGCTATGTCCTGATCCCCCAATGTCCGCGTGGCCAGGACTGGTCAGCCTTGCCGACATCGGGACTGAAGGGCGCTGAGAATGTTGTTTTCTCGGCCACGCCAACTCTGGCCATGAAACTTCTCATGGGATTGATCGCGTCCCAGCGTGCCGATGTCGCCATGAATGTGAACCGGACGTATGTGATGGGGTTCCAGCATGGTGGTTTTGCGGCATGGGATCTCCTCACTCGCCAGGCGGACTGGTTTGCTGGTGCCCTTATCGCTGGCGGCGGAGCGGATCCCTCGGTCATCTCCCGGGCCGCAGCGGTACCTGTATGGGCTTCGTCCAGCGTCAGCGATCAAAGGAACAACCTCGCCAGGGTCGATCAGACTACCAGAACGGTCGCTGCCTGGCCCAATACTGGGGTAAAGCCCTTGGTGAGTGACTACTGCTCTGATATTGCCAGATTCCTGCTGACGGGTGAAACCGAGTCCTTCCGTTGGTTGTATGCGCAGAGCAAGGGTACGACCGTCTCGTTTCCGACTGTCATGGCGGCCGCAGGTCGTCAGAATGCCCAGCCACCCTCCAGTCTGTGCCCGGGTGAAGGGTATCTGCAGCCAGGCTTTCTCCGCGATGATTTCCGCACCAAACGCAATGTCTACAAGGCTGCATCTCAGAGTGGATCCATCGTTTTTATCGGAGATTCTATCACGGAGAACTGGACGAATCCCAACTTCGACAGTCGATATCCCACGTCGATCCTGCGTCAGGTGAGTTTTCCCAACTTCAAGGTCGCTGGCCTTGGTATTTCTGGGGATCTTTCGCGAGGCGCCCTGCTGCGCATGGATGACGTCATCGCCTTGAATCCCAAGGCAGTTCACCTGCTGATTGGGACCAACGACTTCAGTTTTGGTGATGCCAATCCGGGATCTGACCCGGTCGTAGGGGTCATTACGCGCAACATCCAAGCTGCGGTCGCCAAGCTGCGTACGGCCCTGCCACAGGTCCGCATCGTGATCACCACGGTTTTGCCGACTGGGCATACGTTAATCCCGTCGCTGAATTCCAGGATCAAGAACGCCTTTGCTAGCGATCCGTTGGTGGCGATATGCGATGCATTTTCGGTGTTCGTCAACGCTGACGGTGTTACGCCAAAGGCCGGTTACACTGTGGATAATGTGCACCCGACGGCTGTTGGCTATGCCGCATGGACTGCGGTTCTTCGTCCTCTGTTGGTTGGTTCGGCCATCAGCCGTACTTCTTCTGGGGTCACGAGTACCACCGCCAACGTCACCATGGAAACCACCCGAGGTGCCGTGGCCATCGCGGAACGGGGGGTTTCCTGGGGCACGACCGCGGCTCCAACCGCGAATCTGACGAGGGCAGCTACGGTGGCGGATGGAACGGCGACGGTAGCCCTGACGGGTCTGCCTTCTGGCACCAGAATTTATGCCA
>CAIUVD010000198.1 GCA_903902515.1 uncultured Planctomycetota bacterium
AGATTCATCTCGAGGAATTACAGACCCATCTGGCAAACGCTGAAAACCCAGGGCGGAGAATCCCAATGCGCCAGTACCCTTGAGGTAATCCATACAAAAGGCTGCGACATCGTCCCAAGAGGCTTCACCAGGATCGAGACGAGTGATGGCGGACTGGGTCTCGCGAAACCGCTCATGAAACTCTGTCCATCGGCGGAATCCATTATCCACTAAGGCGGCAACCTGACGGCGTTCCTCATCGCTCAGACCATCTACCTGACGGCTCACGAGGACGCCGACCAGATCGTCGGGCGGTACGAGGTTCATCACCCGGCTGAAGAGCATCTGCATGCGGTTGTCATCGGGGGCCAGCGTCTTGGCAATCTCGCGCAGACGGTTGAAGGCCGTACCATAAGCATCGGCTTCGCGACTGCCTTCCATGACCACGGTATCGGCGATGATGGTGCGGCGGGAACCAAAACGGTGGACCCGACCTACCCGCTGTTCGAGGTCCATGGGGTTCCATGGCACGTCAACATGAATGACGCGATGGGCGCATTGCAGATTGAAGCCCTCGTAGGCGGCACGCGAACCAATGAGAAAACGCGACTTCCGGCTCCAGAAGCGATTGACCTGTTCTTCGCGCTCGGAATCACTCTGGCCTCCGATGATGATGCTGGGTTCCGTTCCATAGGTGGCGGACAGCCAGCGCGACAAGGCGCACACCGTTTCGACTGGTTGGGCAAACAGCACAACCTGATCCTCGCCCATTTCATCGAGGAGTTCGCGACGGATGAAGTCCCACTTCTCGGTTCCGTGACGGTTGAGGAGTTCGACGCCTTGTCGTAGAAGACGCGCCAGGGTCGCTGGCTCTGGCTGCCAGCGTTCTTCCTCGCCTTCAGGCTGATCCTCCAAGTCAGCAAGCGTGATCTCGCCAAGGATACGCTCAAAAAGGCTGTTAACGGGCTCATCAACCGACCCCAGACGGTACGGGCGAATGACCGCCAATGCTTCAGCCAAGGTCGGCTGATCGGCCGGCGTCCAGCCGTTACGCATGGCAAGTCGCACGAGATAGCCGATGCCAGCATGGACCGAGGAAGCGGCCCACTGCAGTGCCTGGGCCGCACGCCAACCACTGGCGCGCCTCTGCGCCGCTGTTCCTCCAATTCCACCTTGGAAACAGGCGTAAATGCCACGCATCCAATCACGATAACCCGGTGGAGCTGAGAAAACGCGCGGCTGGTTCACCTGGCGCTTAGGAAACAGCGGATTCCCATCCCAATCTAGGACATCTTCCTTGGTGCGGAAGATGACTCGCCCCGCTGCCTGGTCGGGCTTGGTGTAATCGTCGGACAGCAGACGGAGTAAGTTCGTGAAACGGTCCGGGTGTCCCTGATGTGGCGTACCCGACATCAAGATCACGCGGCTACCAGGGGCTTGTCGTTCGATCAAGTTTTGGACCAGCGCGAACTGCCGACGGGGTGCCCATCCATCGGGATCGTAATTGGACAGGTGATGGCATTCGTCAACGATCAAGACATCCCAAGGCTGTGTGGCCACGACCTTGTCGGCGTTGTTTTCGTGGGCGGCCCGGTGGATACTGACAACAACCATGTCATCCCGTCCCAGGTCGTTGCGCATCGCCGGGTCCGAGGACCACTGGAACATGCGAAGGCCCAATCGATCGAACTCTTTACGGACATTGGCGACGAGCCGTGCCGGGGCGAGGTACATCACCCGCAGACGCGGCTGGGTGCGCAGGAGCTCCTGGATGATGAGGCCAGCTTCGACGGTTTTGCCCAAACCGACTTCGTCACCAATAAGCACGCGACGCAATTCGGGATGATCCAAAATGAAACGCACCAGACTCGCTTGATGGGCAAGGGCCTCTACAGCGCGGGCTTCTAGGCGATTTTGACGATCTTCGCAGACCATGAACCAAGATTGCAGGGATGCTAGCGTGCGACGCGTGTGCGGTGCCGGGCGGTCAGGCTCAGTTAATCCGGCGAGCAGTTGGCCGGGAGACGGCAGCGGAGTGAGGCGGTTAATATCCTGGGATAGGGCGACCGCCGGAGGTGCGGCATCAACATCAAAAAAACGCGAGGGTGGCGACAGAAGATCGTGCATAACGATCCCCCAGTCGTTCGTCGTGGAGAAACCAGCACAGGGTGCAGGTCGATCTGGAACCCGATACAGGGTCAACGGCATGAGCTAGATCGCTCCCGGTGCAGGAATCACCGCTCTGCCAACCGCGGTGAGCAGGTTGGCTATCTCGGCGGCCTGTTTTTGCTGAGCTTCCCTGGCCGCCCTGTCTTCATTGGCCGTGCCGAAGGCGGCCTTACGAGCTGCCTCTAAGGGGTCGGCATACTGTGCAAATCGCCTGCTAATTTCATGGGCAACCTGTTCCACGGCGGCTTCAAGTTTGTGCTTGGCGGGCGGCAAGGCGCGCTGCACACAGGACGGACCCAGTTCGATGAAAAAACCTACAACACGAACCTTCACTCCGGTGCCCTGATTTTTTCCCTGAGCTAAAAATTCAGAGCAGGCATTTTGAACAGGATCGAGAATAATTTTATAGAGGTTCTTTCGAAGCTCTTGGCGGAGCACATCGGCAGATTCGTTACCCATTTCGGCAAAGACCTCGGCATCCGATTCGATCTGACGGACGATCTGCTCCAATACAGGTAGACGGTCTGCCAGGCGAGGTTGTAATTTGGCCCATGACACGATTTTATTCGTCAGGATCACATAATCCTTACCCAATTCCTTTGCGCGACGCTGAAGCAACGACAGGACATCGCTACTCCACCGAGGTGAGACCTGCGCTTCAAGGGCCTGCGCGACAGTGCCTGGAATGTCGATGAAGGTAGCGCCAGAATAGGTTCCATGATTGCGCATTGCGGCGGTTAGGGTGGCCCAATGCGCCTTTTGCAATCCGGCCAGGGCCTTACGAGCGTCATCCTTGGCAGCGGAGCCAGCGGATTCGATAACTTTCGCAATCGTTTCCTTCATGCCATTCGTGAGGAACTCCCGAAATGACCCCCTCCGATTCTCAAGTTCGCGGGCTAAAGGCTTGATGAAGACCTCAAAAGCGTCCTCCAATTCCTTAAGGCTGTCCGGTTTTCCAACAACAAGCTGGGATTGCACCGTCTTAAGCTGGGTGTCGAGGCGACGGTGCAGGTCGGAGGCGGCCACCAAGGCCCGTCGGATCATGCGCTGATGATGGCGTTGAACTGCCAAGCCAAGCGAGGAACTCAGTTCGGGAAGTCCACTCTGTTCAGGATTGGCGATAAAGCATGGAAGATCGGGGTGCTTCTTGAGCCACCGAGTGTACTGATCGGTAGAGATCCCAAGAACGATTGAACTGCGGATCAAATGCTCGGCTACCTGCTGACCAGCCTCGCCGCCAACGCCACTGTAATTCCCGGCGATCGAGCGAAGATGACGGCCTAGGTCTGAGCGAAGCTGCTGCGCCATGGCATGACGAATATCATGGAGATACTCGAATAATCTCTTCGCGGGCGTGCCACCGTCGGCATGTTGCGCATCCGACTTGAAGGCGGATTCGGCTGAGTTGTCGAGGCCCGTAGCCACGATGATCAGCATGACCGGATCCTTGTCGGGATCGCTCGCAGAGTGAATCAATCGATTGAAGAATCCAGACTCTTTAAGCAGCGCTGCGCTGGCCTCGTCAATTCCGCTGCGATCCACGACCAGTACTACCGCTTCAGCACTTTCAGTAATGTGCGCCTTCGTGACTTCACGGTAGATGTCTTTGGCGATGCCAAGGCCGGGCAGGTCGACGAAGGACATGCCTTGCTTGAGCATGTCCGAGGGCCATCCAACGGTCAGTTCAGAGACCAGGGGTGCCAGATGCCCAGCTGCGTGATCCTTGAGGGCGGCGATGAAGGACTTGTCAGCGATCGATCCACGCAATCCATGCGACTGCTTATCTCGTGCCTTCTGAATGGCCATTTTGATGCCTTGGACACGAACTTCATCGTCCGGCAGAAGTCGAGAATCATGTTCGGGTTTCTTACCCAATGAGATTTGGAGTGCATCGATGAGGTAAGCCAGTGTCGCATCCCCATTTTTGCGACCTTTGATGAGTAGGCTGGCCTTTTGGAGGCAATCATCTCCGTCGTTGCTATCGTTGCTGTCTAATAGTGCCGACATCGCCCCCTCGATTACGGCTAAATCGTCGCTCGTCTCAGGTGCCTCCGCAGACTTGGCCTTCGCTTTATGCTTTTTCTTGAGTCCCTCGACAAGATTGGCGGCAATCTGGGCAGGTGAGGAGTTGCCGGTGTGGTAGAGAGCGGTGAAAGTTGGTTGCTGGGCAAAGGTTAGCCGGGTGGCCTGTGCGGTTAGGGTTCCGACCCCACCAGAAGGCAATAATTCGCGATCACCCGTTGCGAGGGCGTTGATCAGCGTGCTTTTCCCGACACCCGCTTTCCCAAGGAAGCAGATCTCAACCTGCTCGCCAACCTGGGAGAGGTAACCTTCGACCTTGGAAACCTGCTGGTCCAATTCTCGGATTGAGCTGGGTGCATGTCGGCTAAGCGGTTCGCGTACAAGGACCTGATAGCACTCAATCAAATCCCTGGCAGATTTTTGCGCCGAATCCTGATGGCTAACATGAGGGGTTAAGGCGGAAGCGCTCATACGGGTTTCCTAAAGCGATAATTTCGTGCGTGGAATCCATGCCGGGAACTCATCCTGGCAAGGGTTAGTTTTAGTGAAGCACAGCAACAGCAATCGCCCCCCCCTTGGCCTTCCCCGGCCAAAGCCAGCTTGGACAGGGATGCTTAACCCCAGGAAAATTCTCATGGGTGAAAAGGAGCGCATCGTCGCACCCCATGCTGTCGGGATGTCGGCGCAGCGTGCCACCACGCCGATCAAGGGGCATACGATTGCGGCGTTAGGGTCCGGGTTGCCGCCCTGGGCGATGGCTGTCACCAGGGCTATCATAGGACAGCGCCGACTACGGGGGATAGGGCAGGGAATCGCTCTAGGAGGCGATAGACAGCGTGGGTAAAAGCCTGGTGGGTCGTCATGATCGAGCCCTTGAGTTCAGTCCCATAGACAGAGAAAGTCGGGGTCACGCACCAGAGGTCCGTGGCAACGCGGGCAGGGATCCCCGTCCTTCCAGACCTGCACCTGCTTTGACCTGCAGACCGCGCAGGACGGCAGGCGCCGCAGGTCATGGAGGGCCATCTCGTACATGCGCTCTTTCGGAACACGCACTGAGGCAGTCGCGATCTGACAACATTCCCCACAGACCAGGGTCAGGCTGGCGCTCCGCATGCCGTAGTCGATCTCGCCGGAGCCATTGACCTCCACGGTCAGATCGCACGGCGAGCAGGTGAAACGGGAAAAGGAACCCATGGTAAGCCATCCTGGGGTGATGGGTTCATCATATCTGTGGAATACCAGTTGAGTGCAGGTTATACGACAGATGTAGATCTTTTAATCAACAGTGGTTATATGGTAATTGACCACATTGCAGTCATGACAGACCCATTGCCGGGCGGTCTTAGCCACTGCCTGGCCATTTTTATTGAGCTGCTCCGGAACCAGCCCTTGTCCGCGGAGACACATCCGCCCCGCTACGACCGTTTGGGGTCGAAAGCCCCGGCCATTAACGGGGATCTGCTTGAGGACTTCCAGGTGGGGAACGGTCGTCCAGCCCTAGCGCCCACGTTGATCGGGGGTCTTCCTCCATGGACTGAACCACATGTCGCCAACCCAGCAGCTAAGCTGGCTCCCCAACCCGATAGGTCCGACCCTCGGGGATGGCAATGCAGGACGGCGTCCCCTTGAAGCGCCGCAGGTCGTCTTGGCTGGACACGAGGTGGACATCCTTGGAACAGGCAGGGCAGAAGCGCACCGCTGGGTCATCCGTGGACGTCAGGTCCTCCCAACGCTTTGGGCATCGGTAGGCAAGGGGGCAGGATTGGATCAGGCTGGTGGGCATGGGAATCTCCTACGGAATGGCCTGACGAGGAGGAGGTCGACGGCGCAGGTCACTCGCTTGGTGGTGGCCATGGAGTCTTCCTCGTCGCATGGGGGAATCGGGAGTCATCTACCTAGCCCCTGCTGGACGATGTTCTGGGCGAGCCTGGGCGCCTCCCCCGGCCACAACGGCTCTGGTCGCGGGTTGACCACCCCGGCCACTCCCGCCGTCGGTCGGCAACGTTCCACCGTTTCCCACAAGGCCGCAGGAATGGCGTCCACACCCTGGAGCGCCCCCAGCACGGCCCCGGCAATGGCCGCGTTAGTGTCGGTGTCTCCGCCGAGGGCGATGGTGTTGAACAGCCCATCTTCGTAGGACTTCTGGCCGAAGAGTTGCCTCAAAGCATTGCCCAGGGCGATGAGGACCCAGCCGGCCTTGTCGCCGTCGGGACGGGCGGGGAGGTCCTCACGTCCGTATGCCCGGAGCACCGCCGTGTCCAGATCGGCGCTGGCTAGCCAGGGCCCGATCTGTTCCTGGACCCAGTTCACATCCCCAGCCGACCGCAGGCAGGTGGCGATGGTCACGGCGAACAGGGCGTTGGCGTCTTGGCAGATGCGGTGGGGGTGGGTCAGGGCCGCATCCTGGCGGGCCCAGGCAGCAACCTGGTCGAGGGGCTGATTCCAGCCGAGGATGCCGATGGGGGCCACGCGCATGAGGGCGCCGTTGGCCTGGGAATGTGGATCGGCAGCGGCAGTGCTGGCCAGGGGATCGCGGCCCTCAGCCAGGGCAGCAGCAGCCGGCTGGAGGGCACGGGCGGTAGTTCTGCCGATGTCGAAGGGCCGGCTGTCGTACCACCATGCGTAGGATTCCAGGGCCGTTCGGGGGTCATAGGTCCCGGCACGGGCAATTGACCAGGCAAGACACAGGGCCATCTCGCCGTCGTCGGTGATCTGCCCTGGGATCAGGTTGAACGGTCCGCCGCCGGTCATGGCCCGAACCCCCTCCGGAAACTCGCGGGCAATGCTGGTCGCTGAACGGAACTCCACCTGGGCCCCGAGAGCGTCTCCGACCATGAGGCCGAGCAGGCAGCCCTGGGCACGGGCGCGGACGCCGATGGGGAAGCCATCCGAGGTATCCAGATCCCGGCGATGACACGCCAACCGGTCGAGCAGAGCGGCGATGAAACCCCTCTGGGCGGCGCCGATGAGAGAGTTCTCACAAAAACGATCCTGACGGAGGATCACGGTCAGGATCCGGCGGCAGTCCTCAAAGGAGGCCGAGACGAGGCTCTCGGGGGTGGTGAACTGCCTCCCCGGCCCCCCGATCCAGGTCGGCCAATCGAAGGGAAACAACAGATGCTCGTCGTAGCAGGCGTGCATGAAGGCATCCACATCCGCATCGTATGGAGGCTGTTCAATCGTCTTGCCGTTCTCCAAGGTCAGCTTGCGGTAATCCATGGAGTACTGGCGTTCAGGCCCAAGGCGGGGGCGCATGGCGAGGAGTCGGTCGAGACCATCAAGGGTGAGGGCGGTGGATGGCATGGGGTCTCCGAAAAGCCGGGCCTCAAGCCCCGGCGGCGATCCAGGTCTGGGCATGGATCGTGGCTAGGCGATCTAAGGGATTTCTGATAGCCGTCCGCAGCGCCATGAGCACCACGGATGGGGTTTCCGCATGCATCACGCCGCCATATCCACGGGCAGCAGGGCGCTGCGGACCTCACGCCGCCGCCAGGGCCGGGTGAATCCCTTGCGGACACGCCAGGCTCGGCGGGCGCCCTCAGCGTGGGAATGGTCGTAGTCGGCTAGGTTGGCCATTCCCTGTTCCTGGGTGAGGACGGTGCGGATGGTCCAGGTGTCGCCATGGCCCCCAGGGGTGACAGGCAGGTAGAGGCGTAGCGGGCCAGTGACCAGGGGCAGGTCCAAGACCAACATCAAATCACGGTCGCGTTGCTGGCCGGCGACCTGGGCATGGCGAGCGTTGCGGGCGAGCCACATGGCGGCATGGCTGCCGGTCCCGGCAATAGGGGCCAAGGCCGGGAAGCGTTCGATCAGACGGTCGACCGCATGGTGGGAGGCGTGGTAGGTGGTCATAGCGTTAGTCCCACCGGAATGCTGAGTTTGGGTCGCGGAGCACGGGACCAGAACAGCTGGGACAGGGGTCGCCGTCCTTCCACACGCGGACCTGATCGGATCCGCATACGGCACAGACGGGCAGCCTGGGGAGGTCAACCAGCGTTGTCAGGTACATCCCCTGCGGCAGAAGGTCGACCGCGGCATCTTTTACCCTCAGGCAGCTCGCACAGGCCAGGGTGATACGTCTCGCGAACTTCCCATAGTCGATCTCGCCCGACCCACTGACTTTCCAGGTCAGGGAGCAATCCGTGCAGGTGAAGGTGTGGCGACAGCCCATGGGATGCTCCTCGGGGTTATGTGGCTTATTGTAAAGGGCGGGAGGTCGTTGGGCGCAAGCTTTATGACACCATCAGGCTGTTGCCGTCATTGAGGTTAGATCCTACCCAGTAATTATAAGGCCATGACAGACCCATCGCCGAGTAGTCGTAGCCATCGCCTCGTCGTCCTCATGGAGTTGCTCCGGGACCAGCCCTTGCCGGCGGAGGCACTGCTGCCCCGCTACAACCGCCGAGTTCCGAAATCCCAGGGCATCAGCCTGCGGACCCTCCAGCACGACCTGGAGTGGATGCTGGACCACCTCGGCCCCACGGTCCTTGAACGGGTGGCACGCAGCGATTTGGCGGTGGAACCACCGCTGGAACTCCACCGTCATCGGCAGTTCTACCGCCTCGTCGGCGGTGAGGACCTGATCCCTGTCGAGGGTGAAGTGGTCTTCGTCAGTGAACTCGAGGCTCTTGCCCTCGTCGCAGCCCGTGCCCAGGTAGCGGTGCCGCCCCCGCCAGGGGTCAAATCCGCCGATGAGGGGCCCCTGGCAGCTGCGCTGGGCAATTTGATCCTTCGCTTGGGGCTCCAGGCGAAGGACCCCCGCGTACCGGATGTCCTTGCCGTGACCCAATCACCGCCCCAGCCCTACGACCCCCGCCATGCCCTCGCGATCCTTCGGGCCATACGCCTGGGGCAGGGCATTCGGATGGATTATGAACCGCTGAACAAACCCGCCCATCCCGTGGTGGCGCAGCCCATCCGCGTCGTGCTCGTGGATGGAGAACCCTATGTCTGGGCCTGGGATGGCGCCGCCCGCAAACTGAAGAACTACAAGATCGGTCGCATCCGTACAGTGGAGCAACGGGATCCACTGCCGGAGGTCCCTTCGGGGTTGGATGCCGAAGTCCGGGGCACCCTGTCCTCGTCTTTCCGTGGGGTGGCTGGAGCCGGGCAGCGCGGACGGGTGGTCTTGCGGGTGACCGCCATTGGCATCCCCCACTTGCGCCATCGCCGACTGGGGACCAGTCAGGCCTGGGAAGACCTGCCCGACGGTGGGGCGCGGGTATCGTTCAATACCAGTGGGATTGAGGCGGTGCGGCACTGGCTGCTGCAGTATGGAGCGGAGATCACCGTCGAAGCCCCGGTGGGTTTGGTGGAGTGGATGCGCGGGGAGACCACACGGATGGCAGGACTCTA
>CAIUVD010000199.1 GCA_903902515.1 uncultured Planctomycetota bacterium
CCGAGATCGACACCCTCGACCTGGAGATCGCACGCCAGCAAGGCCTCCAATCCGCCGCCATCGTCGCCGACCAGCGGGTGACCGAGTGGCTGGAAGTCCTACGCCAAGGCCTGACCGACCTGGAATCCCTCAAGCCAGCGGATCAAGCCAACGTCCTAGCCTGCCTGATTCGTCAGGTCCGCCTGAAGCCGGACCTCGTCGAGATCGATTTGTGGACCAGTCCGCCAGAAAACGAAACAGCCCGGGGACTTGCGTCCCCGGGCCTTTCGTCTGGCACTGGCGTGGTTCGTAAAACCAGCCCTTATTGGCTCCCCAACCTGGGGGGATTACGGAACTGGAATACAGTCCATTTTAACATCATTACCATTCGGGGGCGGTCGCGTACAGTCAGTTTAGCCCCGCCCGTCGCCAACTAACCATTTATGAGGTATATCATGACAACCGGAGTCTATATGCGCCTGCTCGCTGCCTTCTGCCTTCTCCTGTTGACCTGGGCCCCGCTGGTGGGGGTGGAAATGATCGAGGTCATGCAGGCGCGGAATGGGTGGCAGTTGGATTTGACCGACAAGGGGGGGACCACGAAGCAGATTTCGAGCGTGAGTTTTATCGTCGAGAATGACCAGCTGGTCATCGGTGCGGACCACTCGTACCAGAATCTCGAAAAGCCGCCGGAAAAGGCGGTGATCGACGGGATTCGTCAGGATTTCCCTACCACGGTTCCCCTCGTCATTGAAAACAATGTTATGTCTTGGGCCGTCAACTCGGTCGGGAGTTTTTCCAATGGTAAACTCAAGAAAGACGCGGCGGGGGTCTATTACTTCGAGGGGACCTATAAAATCGGGAAAAACAAGGGGACCTGGAAGATCTACCAGCCCTAGGCAGGGCACCCCAGGAGGTACTGCCAGGCGGTGCCGTTCGGCCCGGTGACCACTACGGTGCAATGGGTGGGGCGGCCGGGGGCTGGGGCATAGGTCCACGTCAGGGTGGCGCTGCCCGACACGGGGCCGCCGGTGGTGGCCACCAGGGTGCCGTCGTAGTAGCAGTCCAGACGGTCGGGGACGGTGTACATCTCGTAGGCGATCGACACCAGGCCGCCGGTGCGGCCGAGGCCGTGGACCGTGGTGGTCACGCCGGGGCCGCCGGCGGTGGTCAGGCTGCCACAGCCCAGGCCAGCCACCGGGGAGCCGGCTGGGCACTCCCCTTTGGGTCGGGGTAGCAGCTCGGGGCGGGGTGAGGGGCGCAGGAAGGGGCAGGGGGTCGGGCGCAGGAAGCCGTCAGGCATGCCAGTATCCCCTGGGGCAGGTGGCCCAGCGGCTGGCGGTGCGCTGGGCCATGATCCCGCCACAGCCGCACATCCGGCAGCGGTCGGGGCCGGGCTCGTACATGTCGCCGGGGCAGGCCTGGCAGGTGGCACGCCCGGCGGCGACCTGATCGGCGGTCAGCTCGGGGTGGGCGTCCTCCGGGGGACGCTCCTGGAGGGCGGGGGTGTAGGTGTTGCCCGTCCAGCGCAGCACCAGCACGCCGAGGCCGCCGACGACC
>CAIUVD010000200.1 GCA_903902515.1 uncultured Planctomycetota bacterium
GCTCCCCCCTCGGACTCCCCCTTCCGCCTCCGCTGCGCTCCGTTGGACCAGGGCGGCTCCGCCCCCTGGACCCTGGGCCGAAAGGGCTTTGCCCTCTCGGCCTCTCCCCTTCCGCGCTGCGCTTGGACCGGGGGCGTTGCCCCCTGGATCCCCGTTTCGATGTGGGGTGTGGGTGGGGGCGATGTGCGTTTTAAGCAAGCGGTGGTTCTATCGAATGCTTACCGTGCGGGGCTCCAACGTTGAAAGAGCGCCTGGGGGATTCGTTCCGCCAGATGCCAGATCATGGTCATGGGCTTGGTGCCGTGGTGTTCCAGGCAGTGGGTGAGTGGCCCCATGGCTCGGAAGGGATCGCCTTTGCGGTCCTGGACGAACAGGAGGAAACGCCACCCATTATGGGGGGCCTCCAGATAGCGGAGACCCACTTCGCTCGTGGGGGTGGTGGCGGCCTGGGATTGCCATTGGAATCGCTCGGGTGACAGCGCGCAGTCGTGGAAGGCGATACGCCCACGAAAACCGGAGCTCTTGTCGAGGGTGACGAAAAAGATGCCCAGCTTCATAGAATGTACCCATTCCACACCGGCATTCGACAGTCGCACCTCACCATCGTCTTGGAGGCCCAGGGCGCTGAGGATTTCTCGGCGGCCGTAGGCGGCATGCAGGCAGAGGGGGGGGTCAGGGAATCCTGGCAAGGGTCGAGGAGCGACTTGGCTCCGGGTCTCAAGAACGTCGGCCAATTCTCGTAATTCCTGGCGAATGCCCGGGGATTTCTCCAGGCGGCTGAGAAGGGTGGCGCCACCGCCTCGTCCCGTTTTGTCGAGCAACTGATAGGTCATCATACGAAGACGGCGTTCGGCCCCTTCGTCATTAGGTTGGTAGTGGGCCCCCTGTTCCGCGACGCGCCGGAGGCAGGCGATTTGATCGGGATCGTCCATATGCAGCAGCCATCCCAGACGACGCCCGAGATCATCATCCTCTGGTCCTGGGGTGGGACTTGGGAGTCCACAGATCCGCCGCAATGCCATCCAGCCACTACCTCCGGCACGGTCCGGGTAGAGATCGCTCGGTTCGAGTCCCTGATCCTCCAGGAATCCGCCCAGGGTGATGTCACGTCCGTTGCGCAATCCGATGCAGGCACGGAGTTCGACCTGGAGACGTCTCCAGGACTGTTGAACGGCAGTACGCAGGTTGCGGAGGACTTGTTCGCGGGTCTTGGGTTGGAGCTGAATGTGGCACCCGGGCGGAAGGCGGTCGAATCCCTGTCCGACGGCCTCCAGAAGTTCCCGTCGGTTGAGGCCGGTGACCGGTCCCAGAAGGCGGTCGAAGCGAAATTCCTCGCGGTGCTGACCCACGAAGTCGAGAACCAGGCAGGATTCCTTTCGTCGTCCACCGGCCTCGTGGTGGCGAAGTCCCCGTCCGAGTTGCTGCTGGAAAACCACCGGGCTTTGGGTGGGACGCAGGAACAGCAGGGTATCCACGCTCGGAATATCGATGCCTTCGTTATAGAGGTCGACGGTCGTGAGGACGGCCAACTCACCCCGGGCCAAGCGACCTGGGGCTTCGCTACGTTCCGTGTCAGCGGTTCCACCATGCACGCAGGAGGCAGGGATACCGGCGCGGGTAAAAGCGTCCGCCATGTACTGGGCATGGGCGACGGTGACGCAGAACGCGATAGCCCGGCATTGGCGGGGATCACCCGCATGGGCCTGCCAAGCGCTGATGACGGCCCGGGCTCGGGCTTCTGGAGCGGCCATGATCATGGCCGCAATCTGTTCCCGTTCCCCGGTACGGCCCCACTCCACGTGACGCAAATCCAGATCGTCGTCGCAGCCATGATATTCGAAGGGCACGACCAATTGTTGGTCCAGGGCATCCCACAGCCGCAGTTCAACGGCCGGACTTCCATCGGGCCGCGCATCGAAATGGGGGGTGATGGGGTGACCGTCACAACGTTCTGGCGTGGCGGTCAGGCCGAGGAGGCGGCGGGGGCGCAGGGTCGACACCACCTGTTCGAAGCGGGTCTCCCGCCCCATGCGATGACATTCGTCGATAATGACGGTGTGCCATCGATCCGGCTGCTCCAGCAGGCCACGGGCGTGGACACTGTCGATGGTGGCGAACAGGTGATCCAGGCGGCGGGGCTCATGGCCACCGCCCAGCAGTTCACCGAAATGCATGATCCCCAGGGGACGCAGCACCGAACGGAAGGTCTCCAAGGACCGTTCGAGGATTTCCACCCGGTGGGCGATGACCAGCAGGCTCGGTGGCGATCCTGCATCCCGGCAGGCATCCCGGTAGTCGAGGGCAGCGACCACGGTCTTGCCCGTGCCGGTGGCGGCCACCACCAGGTTTCGCCAGCGACCGTGCCGCCGCTCGGACTGCAATTGCTCCAGCATGACCCGTTGGAAGGGCCTCGGAACCCAATCGAAGGCGATGATGTGATTCGAAAACGTTCGGCTGCCTCCGCCACGTTCCTTCTGCAAGGCCGTATCCAAGGCCTGCACCTGGGTTGCGTCATCCGGATGGAAGCTCTGGAATTCAGGATCCTGCCAAAGGCACTCAAATTCCGCAGCGGCCCGAGCAAAGAGGTCGGATTGTGTGCGTTGAGAGACTTTCACCGTCCATTCGATTCCACCTAGCAGGGCCGCAGCCGACAGGTTTGCCGATCCGATATAGGCTGACCCAGAGCCGCTGTCGCGGTGTAGCATCCAGGCCTTGGCATGAAGTCGGGTGCGGCTGCCATCCAAGGAGACGCGGACCTCGGCGCCGGGGAGTCGGGCGAGCTGGATCACCGCCTCGGCGTCGGTGGCCCCGGTGTAGGTCGTGGTCAGGACTCGCAGTCGCAAGCGTGGTTGGCCATCTGTACCGATGGCCGTCGCTTCCTGCAACACATCCAGGAGTCGTCGTACTCCGGACCGCGTAATGAAGCTTACCAGAACATCCGCCCGGTCAGTGGTGGCCAACTCGCGGCGAAGTTCCCCGAGTAAGGCCGGTTCCCCTCGTCCGGCCGTAAAAAGCCAAGGCTCGAGCAATCCCGTGGTCGGCAGTGGGGGCGGCTCTGCGTCCCGGTGAATGCTCTGAAGAACTTGCAGGGGCAGGGGAATCGCTGCTTCCCGACGTAGCCCTCCGATGAGAGAATTGACCATGGCTGCCGCACGACCAGCCCCGTCGGCTCCCGCCATGGCGGCATCCAAGATGTCGCCTAGTTCTCGCTGAAGCAGATGAATTAACCGGGCGACGAGCGTTTCATCCGGGCACTCTCGCAGCACCGCCTGCCAACCAGGGGGTAGGTCGGAAATGGCTCTCGCCATATCGGCGTCCAGGGTCAGGTCGTAAGCGCCCAGGGGTAAAGATCCGCCGCTCATGGTTGAATGTTCCTCATGCGATCACCGTGGCAATCCCGCCTACGCAATCCCAGCGATAGGTGTGATCCATCATTGAGGGGGGGCAGCCAAGGGTAACACGCCACCCAAGGGGGAACGAGGTCATGGGTCCTGTTATCATCCAAAATTCTATGAATAATCAGGTTTTGTCCCTTACCCGTTGAAGATTGCGATGGGGCAAAGCGTCGTTGACACTCCAGCCACTGAGCAAAACGCCCTCGGCGCTCAGATCCCCTTTCCTACATTGCCGCCAGCCCCGAGCCCCGATCCTCCGCGCCCCCATGCAGACCATCATCCTCATCCGCCACGGCTACCAACGGTCCTGGGATCAAAACCTGAAAGTCCGGGGCAGCCCAGCCCATGTACGCATCGATCCCGGCTTAGCCGAGATCGGCGTGCGCCAGGCCCAGGTCACCGCCGACCATCTCAAAGCCCTTGGCGGAGTGCAGTGCGTGATGTCCTCGCCGTTCCGTCGCTGTCTTGAAACGGCCGACGTCGTCGGTGCGGCCTGCGGCTGTCCGGTGACGGCGGATTGGCGCGTGGGGGAGGTGCTTCTGTCCGCCGCCCTCGGGAGCCCTTTTAGCGTGCAGAATTCCATGGACCCCGACTGGGCTGAGCGTCGGGAAAAAGCCGGGAAGCCATCGCACCCGGAATCGGATGCCACGATTAAGGAACGGGTGATGAAAATCCTCTTGGAACTGAATGCCAAGAAGCCCTTCGCCCAGCGCATCGCCATCGTCAGTCACGAGATCATTTTGAAGGAAATCTTCAATCACATGACCGGCAAGTCGGTGGCCCTGGATTGGCACCCCTGCGCCATCTCCGTGCTGACCAAGGAGAAGCCCATGGATCGCCTGTGGCGGCTCAGCGGCGTGCTGGGCAGCTTCAAGCATCTCGGCGTTGATGATCGGGTGGAGCCGGTGGCTCAGATTGCCCATTCCTATCACCCGTTGGATAGTCGGTCGTAAATCATGGCGACCGATCCCCCGCCATCTGGCGGTGGAACGGGCCTCTTGGATAGGCGGGGTGGAGGTTCTGACGGCTCTGTTCCCGTGCGTTGAGGCGGTGTTGTTCTGCTTCGCCGCGTGGAGGATCCGGAATGGAGCCGCCCCTTGGGCGCGCTTCCATCCGGATCATTCCTGGTCAACCATGGGGCGGAGCGTGGATGCGGAGGCTCAGGATGCCGTAGGGACGGTAGGGCAGTCGCAGGGTGCCATCCGCGTCGATGGTCGGATGAAGGGGCAGGTCTCGTTCAAGGAAGTCGACCGCTGTCACCGTGGATCCGGGGCAGAGCAGGCGCGCGCAACCGCTGGCGCCGGCGGTTTCATGGAGACGCAGAATCATCCCCCCGCCCGCCGTCGGCAGAACCCAGGACGGGGTGAGGGTGCCAAGGTCGGACAGGTGAAACGGAGTAGTCAGGTCACGACCGCCGGAAGCGATCAGCGGTGGGGTGAACAGGGTATCGGCGGCCAGCGCCGTGCCGGGACTTGGGTCGTTGACGGACTGGTAGGCACCGAGCGCAAACTGCAGATCATGGGAACCGCCATCGGTGAATGGGCCGGTATCAACGGCGTCGTTGCCAACGGCGGGGTGGCGGGGGCGACGCAGCAGGGACAAGGCCAAGTCTCCGTCACGGCAGGAGAATCCGTAGCGGGCCTCGGCGATGAGCGCGAGGCCGGTGCCATGGTCATCGGTGACCGCCGCCCAGCGCGAACCGGGAACTTCCCACATCGCCTCGTCGACCGAAAGGCCGGGGAGCTGGGGACGCAGGGTGGAGCCGAACGGCGCGCCGAAGCGGGCGAATCGCCCACGGTAGCCGGTGGACAGATGGAACTTGAGCAGGCGGTGCTCCTCGCGCCAGTCGATGCGCAGCCGGACCCGCAGATGAGGTGAATCGGCATCGAGTCGATATTCGATGATGGCTGGGCTGGAGCCCACCAGCAGGCTGCCGTGCAGGATACCGCGCAGGGGTCCGTCGGTGGCGACCGTTAGCGGGGCTTGGGTGGCGATCGCCTGTCCCAAGCGCCCGGCGGCCTGGTCGATCTCCCAGGCATCGAAGCTCCCGGGCACATCCTCGTACACGCACAGACCGGACGGTCGTTCCAGGCGATGCTGCCGACCGTCGATGTCTAAGGAGACCAGGCGTCCGTTCTCGTCAAACGTAGCGCAGACTCGGCCGTTGGAGAGCTTGGTAGGGGTCGTCAACACCGGATGGACGGGCGTGAGGGCGGCATTCGGCCTGGCGGTGCCCAGGGCGGGCAGGTCCAGGAGCACCAGGGCGCGATCCCCACCGGCATCCTGGGTCAGGACCTGGGTCGGGATGGCGCCACGGGGCAGCTCGACCACCTCCCGGCGTGGGACCGGCAGGGGATTAAACACCATCACGCCACCGTCAGGGGCTTCGACCGTCAGCTCGGCTGCCGCCGCCGCGAGGGCGTGGTCGCCGATGGCCTGAAGTTCAGGACCGGCCTGGTCATAGACATCACGGATCGAGCTTCCGGGCAGCGCATCGTGGAACTGGAGAAACGACACGCGCTGCCATGACCGCTCGTCCAACGGCACCCCGCCCAGGGCGACGCGCACCGCTTCATGGGTTTGCAAGGCGGTCTCGGCCCGGCGGTAGAGGCGTTTGAACTCGCCCTGGGTCGTAAAACAGCCGCGTGTCCCCTCCAGGTACAACTCGCCCTGATAGGATGGCAATCGGTGGCGCACCGCTTCCAGACGGTCGAAGAACGCCCCGCTGGCGCTCCAGCGCACCTTGGGCATCCCGGCAAGGTTGGCAAATCGCCGCGCCCGCTCGATCTGGTCCTCGCTGGTGCCACCGCCGCCATCACCCCAGCCCACGCAGACCAGCATCTCCGGATGCACATCGACTTGGCGGTGGTCGTCAAGATTCCCACCCAGGGCATCCGCCTCGACCATTTGATTGTAGATGGATGAGCAGGAATGGGCCAGCACCTCGCTGCCGTCAGCACCACGCCACACAAACGAGTGGTAAGGAAACCGGTGGACTGCCGACCAGTTGAGCTTGGCGGTATAGAAGCGGGTGACCCCGCCCAGGGCCAGGATTTGGGGCAGGGCATTGCTGAAGCCGAAGGCGTCCGGCAGCCACGCCAGGGTGCTGTAGGAACCCGTGCGCCCCAGGAACTGCCGTTGGCCGATGGCCAGACAGCGGGCCAAGGCTTCGCCGCAGGGCAGGATGCTGTCACATTCCACCTCAAAGCCGCCCGTAAGGTCCCAGCGCCCCTCGCGCACCCGCTCCGCCACCTCCGCCGCTAGGTGCGGCTCCAGGCGGTCGATGGCGCGGTTCAGGGCGGGTTGGCTTTGGTTGAAGACATATTCCGGGTAGCGCTCCATCAGTCGCAATTGGGTGGCGAAGGAGTGGATGCCTTTGCGCTCGGCAACCTGCTCTGGCCACAACCACACCAGATCGATATGGGCCATGCCGATGATGGCTGCGGTCGGGGCCCAGCCCGGGCTGTGGAAGGTCGTATAGATGCCGTGCATGGCCGTACGGAAGGCGGCCACCCCCGCGGTGTCGAGGTGATCGACGGCCTCGTCGGCGGCTCGCAGCAGCATTCGCAACAACGGATCCGCACGCTCATGGGTCGGCTTGAACTGGGCCGAGCCCTCGCTGGGACCCAGGGGAGTCTCATTCCGGCGATAGAGCCGGGCAAGGAGCTGGAGCAGGCCGTCCAGGTCCCAATAGGCATCCCACACCGCCTGATCGCGCACCGCCAGGAAACAGCCATCGAAGCGTGGGCCAAAGGCGTCGATGCCCCGCGAGCCCGGCACCCACATCGCCGTCACCCACAACCCACCGTCGAGCCACAGGGTGCAGGCGCGGTCGGGGAGGGGACAGTGCCGGTGGGCCACATCGAGGCCCGCCCACGGTTTGCCGTCGAGATAAGCCGTGGTCTCGCCCTGCACATCCCAACGGAGGTGGCGGCGTCCCTCCTCGCCTGGCAGCGGTGCCGGCACCTCGACCCGGAACCAGCGCTGCTTCCAGGCCCCATGCCCGGGGCCGAACACGCTGCCAGGGGTGATGGGGATGAACTCCTGATTCTGGGCCTCCGCGACCGACAAAAATCGGTCGTTCATCGGTCCCATCTGGGCGGTCAGCGGCTCTACCCGGGCATACATCCGATCACGCAGTCGAGCGCGGGCCTTGACCAGACGGCTGGGAATAAGTTGAGGCAGGAGGTTGGTCGGCATAGAAGAGGATCCGATCGCAGGTCAGGGGAATTCAGGCATGTTCCCATTGGAAACGAAGGCGGCGGGTGATGGCCGTGTCCGGAGGGATCGCGGTTTCGACCGGGCGCCCAAGCCAGTGGCGACGACGTTCCGGCGGGGGCTCGGCCTCTGGAAAGGGCTTGGTGGACAGCTCCATGCCCCGGGCCCGCTCCCGGCCCTGCCAGGGCGAATTGGTGCGGGAGCGGTGTTCGGTCCACACCGTCAGCCAGGGCCAATCTTCGGGATCGAAGGTGCAGGTCAGGCGATGGCTTTGACTGCAGACCTTCCACCACCCTCCGGCCACCCGCGCCGCCACCAGGTCGCCCCAGGGCTGGGCGGCAGGTCCAGGCATGGCGAGCGCCGTGGTGGGATCCAGGTCCGCTCCGCAGGCTTGGCCGGGGAAACGGGAGCCGCTCCAGGGTGAGGCCACCACCCGGTCCACCGCCGCCGTGAACGCGGCCGTATCCAGAAACGCACCGCCCAGGGTCGTGTGTTCGCACCAGTCCAGCACCCGGGGCGACGAACCCTGGTGGCGGACGGTGGTCGCCAGTTCCAGCGCTTCACCGACCCAGGTGAAACGACGGTGCACCTCCAGTGCGGCCCGATCAAGCCGGGCGCTGAGGACGACGGTCGCCTCGTCGAGCGCCGACACCACGTAGTGGGTGATAGCGGCCTCGCCGTGGGTGGAGCCGCCGGAGCCGGGAGCCGGGGGTCCGAAGTGGTCGCAGCACAGGAACGAGCCGCAGGCCGCCGCCAGCAGCGGTGCATCAGGGCCGCCGCCGTAGACCTCCAGCCCATGGCGGTCCAAGGTCGTCGGGTCCGCCGCAGGCCAGGTCGGTTGCCACAGCGGATTGATCTCCTCACCGTCGAAGCACAGGCTTGCCAGCTGGCCACCCACCAAGCCCAGGATGGCGGTGCGTCCTCCACCTTGCAAAGCCAGGGCAGGCAGGCCGCGCCAAGTGGTTTCCCGGACGCTCATCGCCGGACCGCGTAACTCAACTCAGCGGCGGTGAGGACCTGATCATCGGCGAGGGACCGCTTGGGAGGGATGCCCAGCTTCTGCAGATCATCGTGATAGGCGCGCACCGCTTCTTCTGCGGTGATGAGGTCGTCCGCCAGGGCGCGCAGGTGGCGGACGAAGGTCAGGGGATGCTCAGATTCCTTGATCTTCCGCCCATACAGCGCCACCCGTGCGCCGTATTTCTTCGCCTCGGTGAGCTGTTTGAAGGCGTCATAGGTCGTGCCTGCGCCGCCACCCAGGATCCCCACCACCAGCTCGCGATCGTACCCGGCCAGCTCCTCCATGGCCCATGGGCCTAGGTAGGGGATCTTGAGGAATTTCGGCCAGTGGGCGCGGGCCACCCCGGCCAGGGCGCGGGTGAGGGAGTCGTTGACGAAGGCCGGGATGTCGGCCGGGGCCAGACCGCAGTCCGCCACATTCGGGGCGAAAACTTCGAGGAAGTATTCGAAACCGCAGGCGGCCGCCTCCTGGCGGAAGGTCCGGAAGGCCTCCAGGCTGCGATGGTCGGCCTCCACGTCATTGTTGAAGGTGATACTGTACAGTCCCAGGTTGACTCGTGGTCCGCCCTCGGCGGGCGCCGTGAGGCTGCCGTACTGGGCCTCGTGCAGCACCGAGGAGCGGAACGGCCGCGAGGGCAGCCGGCGGTGGTCCGCCACCCGGGTGATCCACACGTCGCTGGTGTCGTTGGCGCGGATGGCCGGCGTCACTGGATTGTCTTCGAATAGCCGTTCACGGTGGGCTAAAACCGACATCGATGACGTGGAAGCCAGCATAATGTCGACCAGGCCACTGGCGGTCATGGCGCGCATCTCCTCCAGCAGGACATCCATGCTGCGGTAACGGGCACCGGGCGCCGCCGGGTGGGTCCGTCCGGCGCTGGCGATGCCCAGGGCCATGTCGGGATCCTTGGCATCGGCGAGGATGAACTCCCGGCACGCAGGATTGGCGCGGATCGCGGCGAGCTTGTGGTCGAGGGTCTTGTTCATGGATGTTCCGGTTGGTCGAGAGTGCCCGCCGCCCAGCGGCGGAGAAAAGCGACGAGATCATGGGGACGCGGGCTGGTGGCGGAGCGAACGAAGGAGCCCGAGACCGCGCAGGCTAGCAGCAGACGGCCGTCATCGGGCAGGCCCAGCAGATGACCTGCAAGCCACCCGGCATTAAAGCGGTCCCCGGCTCCAACGCTGCGTCGGGGGCGCGGGCAATGGGGGCCATCGACCGTGATCGCCCGGTGGACGGTGGCCGCGGTGGCGGTGCGGATGGTATGGATGCCCACCTCGTCGAGGCCGAGCCGCCGTCGCAGTGCCATCGCCAACGCCCGGATGGCGGCGGGGTCGTCGGGATCGGCCTCGGCCTGGCCCAGGATCCGGGCCAGCTGGTTGGCCTCGTTGCCATTGAGGCTGAGGGAGGTGGGGCCGATTGCGGAAAAACCACACAGCGTGTCGGCCATCTCCAGGATGTCGGTCGGGCTGCGTCCAGCGGGATCCGCCAAGTCGATCAACAGCCGGGGTCGATGGCCCATTCCCGCCAGTACTTCCCGTTGCAGGAAGCGCCAGCAGGCGGTCATGTGGGGATAGACCGACCAGGCCGTGAGGAGGATTCCCGCCGCTCCGGCAAAGGTTTGACGCAGGTGCTCGGTCACGGTCGTTTGCCCCAACAGCGCGGGCGAGAAGCGGGCGAGGTGGGCCGTCTCGCACAGCATCAGTTTGCCATCATGGAACTCGTAGACCGTGCTGCGTCCTGGCTCCTGTCCCAGGGAATCGAGCGAACGGCAGACGTCGCGAAAGGGGAGGAACACCATGTCGATTGGCTCACCGACCCCGGCCAGGGCCATCACCGGGAAGCCAAGGGCTGCCAAGCCGTCGCCGCTGTTGACCGAGCAGCCACCCATGGTCCGCGCCGTGGTCACCGCCTCGCGCAGGCCGCTGCGCCCGGCGGCACCTGCACACCACACGCTGAACTCGGCGATGGTCTCGACCGCGCGATAGGCATCGGCCCCGAGGCGCATGCCGACCACGTCCTGCACCTGGTCGACAAAGGCGTCGAAGCCCACCGCCACGGGGAGGCCCCCGGCTACACCAACGGCAGCCTCCAGTCGATCCGCCAGCGCGGCTGGAGTCACGTCCGATCCCGCAGGAGCAGGAATGCCGATGGCTCATCCTCATCCACGGTGGGATAGCGCCCGATGGCCGGATCGACGAACAGATTGTCGGTGGTGTCGTCGTTGGCGGTCGAGACCTCGCCCACGATCGCGTCGCCGTCCACCGCCCAGAAGGAGTGGTAGATCCCCGATGCGAGGGTGAAGCGCTCGCCCGCCGAAAGCCGGAAAGGGACCCCTGCGGTGGCGGTGAAGCGCCGGCCATTGCGGCGCAGTTCCACCGTCGCGCCGGCCGGGCTGTGATCGGGACGGTCGCCCCACACCACCGCCTCCAGGGCCCCACTGCGGCAGATGATGTCCTCCTTCTTCACCCGGTGGGCGTGGATCGGGGTCACCTGGCGGTCGAGGGAGAACATCAACTTCTCGCAGTATTCCGCCTCTTCGGCGAGGTTGACCAGAACCAGGCCGACCTCGTCGAAGCGGCCGAGGCCGCAATCGGTCACATCCCACCGGGGATCAGGGGGGAGGGTCCAGCCGTGGCGTGTGAACGCGGCGGCGGCATCGCGGCAGGCGCGGTTGATGCGTGAGCGCTTCATGGGGGATAGCCTACCCTGCGCGAGGCCGCCGTCCTCTGAGCTGCTGGCCGCTTTCTCTGGAATTCTACCCAAGTGACCCAACCTGGGCATCATCATGCGCCTGGAAGTCGAGCCCATCCTGTGCCAGGTCGACCATTCCTTCACGAGCTTGGCGATCGCTGGGCCACGGTTTTCTTGCCCGTACCACCGTCATCCCGAGTTGGAACTGGTGGCCATCGACGCCAGTGGCGGGCGACTGGTGGCAGGCGACCATGTTGGCGCCTTCGCTCCCGGTGACCTTTTTCTGCTCGGCCCGGATTTGCCCCACATCTTCCAGAACACGGCCATCGAGACCGGTGGCGGTGCCCGCGCCCTGGTGGTGCAGTTCCGCCAGGACTTCGCTGGCCCTGGCCTGTTCGCGCTGCCCGAGCTGAAGCCGGTGCGACGGCTGCTGCAGGCCGCTCACCGCGGCTTGGTGATCGGCGAGCCCCTGCGATCACGCCTGCGTGCGACCATGGAAGGGATCCATGGCGCCCCCGGTGGTAAACGGGTGTGCCTGCTGCTTGAGGCCTTGGTTGATCTGGCCGGTGCCATCCGATGCACCAAGCCACTGGCCAGCGCTGGGTACGATCCGGCGTCAGTTCCCACCGAGGGCCGCATGGCCGACGTTTTGGCCTGCATCCAGGAGGGCCTCGCCGAGGAATTGACCATCGCCGACCTGGCCCGCCTCGCCGGCCTCAGTCCCAATGCCTTCAGCCGCTGGTTTCGTCAACAGACCGGCCGGACCTGCATCGATCTGATCAACAGTCTGCGCATCCGTGAGGCGGTACGGCTGTTGGATGAAACCTCCGCCACTGTCACCGAGGTATGTTTTTCATGCGGTTTTGGCAACCTCGCCCATTTCCATGCCGAGTTCCGCCGGCGCATCGGCTGCCCACCAGGGCGCTATCGTCGGCGCACTCAGGATCGGCCGTGATCAGCATCACGACCTGATGCGTTCCTCGGTTCCGCCTACGCCGGCCCGGGGGGGACACGGATCTAACAGACGCCGCCACGGTGTTACATGGGGATCTCGCGAACGCCATGGAGTGGCGGTGGGCTCTTGCGGATCAGTCGCCAGCCCAGCCAGGTCGCGGGGAGGGTGAGGAGCAGGATGATGGCGATCGAGATCGCCACCAGCTCAGAATCGGTGGTCTCGAGCATATCGACCGAGGAGGTGAAGAGGTTGAAACTGAAGTGGAGGATCGCTCCCGGAACCACCGACCCTGAACGCAGGCAGACCAGTGCGTAGAGGATGCCACCCTCAAAGGGAATCGCGAAATGATGGGGGGATCCATGCCAGAGCCCGAACATCAGACCGTTGAGCAGGACGGCAGCTGGTGTCCCGAGGCAGCGCTGGAGGCCGACCAGCAGCACGGTGCGGAACATGATCTCCTCACAGATGCCGGGGAACACGGCGCCATACACCACCGTACCCATCGGCCCGAACATAGCATCGCTCGCTTCGATTCCGTCTCCATAGGTCGCAGCGTGTTCAGGATCGACGCCGAGTCCGCCGAGGCCCTGTGTGAACAGGGTCTCGCTCAAGCCGCTCAGCAGGATGTCTGCGGGGATGAGCAGCACAGCGCCGATCCAGATCCGGACCGGAGGGATGGTCAGATGGAGTGCGCGGCGGTCGAACCCCCGGATCCCAAGGACCAGGAGCACCAGGGCCACCGATCCACATTGGGTGATGAAGGTGAATTCAGGCTCGGGTGCGAGGTCGGCGATCATGCCGATCCCGACAATCCCGGCGAACAGCAGGAGGGCATCCCGACCTCCCGGCAGTCGCTGCGGGCGCAGGGGTGGCATCGGTCGCCAGGACCAGGATCGGCGTGCTGCGGCGAGGATCAACGCGGTGACCAGGACGCATGCGCCGATGGCGATGAACAGGTCCGTCCAGGGCAGCGGTCCTGGGCGCAGTCCCGCCGCCAGGGCCACCAGCAGTCCGGTGCCAGGGATGATGTCCAGCCCTGGCCAGGGTCTGTGGTCGCTGGCCAGGGCGGGGAGGGCTGCCCCGGCCGTGGCCAGAACCAGGGCCCACCCGGCCCACCAGATCGGCCAACTGGATGGACCGACGGACATCATCAGCAGGCAGAGGCTACCCAGCAGTGCCGCCAGTGGCGGAACGACCAGCACCACCAGGAGCAGGCGTGGTGAAGAAGTCATGTTTAGCCACCAAGACGTCGGGTCTAGGCTAGGGATTCCGCAGAACAGACCGATGGAGGCCGTGGCGACCATGACGGGAACGACGACGGGCCCAGCACCGGAGGCCAGGACGCTCAGCATCGGGCGCCAGCCACGGACCTGACCGGAGGTGAGCGCCAGGATCCGCTGCCCCATGACCGCATGGGTTCGCATGCCAGCAAAGCTCATGACCACCCCGACGGCGGTCATGATCCCCAGGAGCACGACCAGCGGACCCGCCGCCGCATCCAGCCCCTGGTCCGTCGGAGTGGCAACATCAACCACCTGCAGCGTCGGGAGGTCGCGAGCAGTGGCATCCGAGGCAAAACTCGTGGAGCATCGGTCCTCAATCGCCCGGTGCTGCGGAGATGAACGATTGAGGATCAAGAGGCAGCGATCCGAGGTGGTGTCGCTCTTGGGAAGGAACACCAGCCGCGGACTTCCCGCCATGTGGATCCGGGCGCTGGCCAGGTGGTCCTCGTGTTGATGGTCCTCGGCCAGGCTCCGTGCCAGGATTCGGAGCGGTTCCGTCGTCCCGTCCGTTGACGTGACGAGTCGGATCCGTGTCGCGGCGGCGGCGGTTGGCTTTTCCGTGAGGGCGGTGTGAACGGCCGGGGGAAGATCCACCGCGACCATCTGCGCCAGATCGGCCGGGCGCATCTCCGCCACCTGCATAATCTGACTCAGGAACATTCCCAGGACGCCACTGATCAGGATCGGCACCATGACAGCCGGAAAGATCCACCGCCGCCAGGGGCGTATCAGGCGTCTGCGGAGATCCATCCGCTTGGCGTCCAATGCAAGGGTTGAATCCGATTCATTCATAAACATTCCCATTGCACGGTGTTTCAAAAGGGACGGCACCCATCGACTTGACCGAATTACGTTGACTGCATTTCGTAATTCAGCTAAATCGATGGGTTTTTACGGATAAAATGTCTATGAATTAACTAGCGAAC
>CAIUVD010000201.1 GCA_903902515.1 uncultured Planctomycetota bacterium
ATCACTTCGTAAAACCGGTTGTCCTTCCATGAAAATTTCAACGGGGTCATCTGACTGGGTGCTAATCGTATAGACTCCATCGGCCTTGGCTTGCACCCAGCCCTCAAATTCCACTGCGTAATAATTGACGTCCTTGAGCAGACCGAGCTTGCTACGGACGAGATAATTCGGATACCCATTGTTGGTTTTGTCGCTGGGATCGGTTTCGATATTGGGGCCACCCGGCAATCGAATTGTTTCGCTCGGGGCGTCAGGCAGGGCTTTGATTGGCCACAGCTTGTCATTCTCCTTCTTTTCATGCTCATTATGCCGGCCAATCACATAAATCTTGGCTGTACAACCGGGCTCATACGTCACCGCGTCCTCCGCCATCACGGCACCGGCAGTTAGCACGCAGAGAAATGCAGGTAGCATACGCATTTGAGACTCACGGATCTTCGCGGGTTGGAATGTGTGGTGGAACACCGGGGAATGAACCAGCGCGACTTAAATCTACCACCAGCTCAAGGCGCTCGCCGATCACTGATAGCTGACGCGGCGGAACCCCAGGTAGCGTTCCTTCTTGGGAGAGGTCAACATCAGCGGTACGCTCAGGGACGATGGCTGTCGCTTCGACACCGGTCAAATCAACGGTGTCATGAAGACGTAACCCCACCAATCCTGGCCTGGATGGTGATATACCATCGGGAGTCCCCGCATCCCTGAAATCCGAAACGGCCTGCGCCCGCAGAGCCACAGATACTCGCTGGGGAACTTGGCCCTCTGCCACGCCAGATGCTGTCAAATCGGCATCCCGTACCACGGGATGGGCAACCAGCCACGCGGAGTAGGCATCTAGGGGCGTGGCGGGCTTCTCGACGACTGCTGGTCGGGACGGCGGGGCTACTGTCGGGACAGGGCGTGGCGACGGCACAAACGTATCCTGGGCTTGGCCAGACAGCAGTACCGGAGATGCCTTATGAGCCTGCTGCAATTCAGGAACAGGAACAGGAACAGGCACGGGCAATGGCCTCTGCCAGCTGGAATTCTGCTCCCACCCAGAAGAGCGACGGTGGTTGGCCCACTCCGCTGGAACAGCCATGACGGTAAACGGCACCACGGTCAGCATCAGGCCAAGCCTGAAGAGCGGGTCACCAAAAGGTTCACTGAACGCCACGCGGAGGACTCTAGTCCTTGCAACATGCTGTCTATGGGGCGAGTGGCAGACAGCACCAACTCAACCTACATATTAGCCGGAGCGAACCCACTGCCTTGCCCAATTCACCCCAGCACTCACCCCACGAAGTCCTTTCTGGCTAACCTCCAGCATCTTCCTCCCCGACGGAATCGAGGAACAGCAGCCGCTCCTGGATGTCCGGCACCAGAAGGGTCAGTTCAGCATTGCGTCATCCGCAGCTGGCTGACATGGGCGAGGCGAGCGAGGGAGCTGGCGTTGGGTATCGCTTTCGAGCGGAAGAGGTGATCGCAACGCATGGCCAGTCGCCTGTCTAAGCCCGATACCGCCCCATCACCTCATCAATCGCATCCATCTGAATCTGCTTGAGCGGCATCGCCAGATCCCCAAGGGCGGCGCCCTGGGCGGCGTTACGGGCCCCAACGATAGCACCCGTCAGACCCTCGGTGCACAGCAGATAGCCAATGGCGAGTTGGGGCACCGTCAGGTCGTCCTCGGCGGCGATGGCGCGGAGTTCCTCAACGGCGACCAGAGCCTTTTTCAGGCCCTCGCCCGTGTACTGATCCCGCTCGCCCCGGTGATCACCGGCCGGGAAGGTCTTGTCCGCGGTCCAGGTGCCGGACAGCAGACCCCGGTGAAGGGGCGAATAGGCCAGGGCTCCCACGTTATTCTCAGCACACCACGGCAACTCGGCTTCGGCGGCTTCCGGGCGGAACAGGCTGTAGGGATTCTGCAGGCTGTGCAGGGGGAAGCCCGTGGCCTTCCAGGCGGTCAACTGGGCCACGTTGAAATTGCTGACACCCACGGCCCGTACCTTGCCGGCCTTGATGAGTTCTGCGCAGGCGGCGGCGGTTTCCTCGATGGGGTTCGGGGTCGGCCAGTGGAGTTGGAAGAGGTCCAGGCGATCAACACCCAGGGTCTTCAGGTTGTACTCGCAGTCGGCGATCACCCGGGCCTTTGAGCCATCGCTGACCCGCGTGCCGTTGATCAGGTGGTGGCCAAACTTGGTGAATACCAGGGGGCGCTGGGCAGCCGGTAAATCCTGGACCACCTTGGCGACCAGGGCATCGGCCCGGCCATCGCCGTAGATCGGGGCGGTATCGATCCAGTTGACCCCGGCATCGAGGGCGGCGCGAATCGCCGCCAGGGAGTCCGCGTCGTCCTGGGGGCCCCACATCCAACCGCCGATGGCGAACACCCCCAGGCCGATGACCGAGATGTCCATGTCCGTGGTGCCGAGGGTGCGTTTGATCATGGGGCGGGATGATGGGAAAATGGGGGAAAACAAAAGGGCCGGGGAGTAATCCCCGGCCCATTTCAACGTCAACGTACGGAACTCAGACCGCGAGGCGGACGAAGCCCGACACGCTGATGCCGACGCGCTTGGCGTACTTCTCAACGCTCTCGCCCTTGTCGGCGTCCAGGATCATTTCCTGCTCCAGGAGGACGTTCTCCTTGAAGAAGCGGCCGAGCTTGCCTTCGACGATCTTGCCGCGCATGGCTTCGGGCTTGGCCTGGACCTCGGGGGTCGCTTCCAGGATTTCCTTCTCCTTGTTGACCAGGGTCTGGTCGACCTGGTCGCGGGTCAGGGCCACGGGCGCGGGGTTGGCGCTGGCGACGTGCAGGGCGACCTGCTTCAGCTTGTTGTCGGCATTGTTGGTGCCGGCCACCAGGACGGCGATACGGCCGCCGTGGTTGTAGCCGGTGACGGCCGTGCCGGACACCTGGTTGACCACCGCCAGGACGATGTTCTCGCCGATCTTCTGGATCTGGGCGGTGAGGGCTTCGTCGACGGTCATGCCGCCGAGCTTCTGGGCCTTGAGGGCCTCGACATCGGCGGCGCCGGTGGCCAGGGCCACGTCGGCGAGCTGCTTGACGAAATCCTTGAAGGAGTCGTTGTTGGCCACGAAGTCGGTCTGGCAGCCGAGCAGGACGAGGGCGCCCTTGCCTTCGGACAGGGCCATGCCGATGGAACCGTTGGGGGTCTCGCGGCCGGCGAACTTGTCCTTGGCGGCGAGGCCCTGCTTTCGCAGCCAGTCGATGGCGGCATCGCGGTCGCCATTGGCCTGCTCAAGGGCCTGCTTGCACTTCATCATCGGGAGGTTGGTGGAGTCACGGAGCTCCATGACGAGCTTGGCGCTGATGGCAGCCATAGGATGATCTTTCGCAGAAGAAGGGTTGGTAAGAAAGAAAACGCCGGCCCTGGAGGATCCAGGACCGGCGTCGAGCGGCCTGGCAGATTAAGCCGAGACAGCCGGCATCTGGACGACGGTCTCGGTCCGGCCCTTGTTGATGCCGTCGACGATCACCTTGGTGATGACCTGGATCGAGCGGATGCCATCGTCGTTGCCGGGGATGGCGAGGTTGACGAGGGCGGGGTCGGTGTCGCTGTCGCACAGGGCGATCACGGGGATGCCCATGCGCACGGCTTCCTTGACGCAGGTCTCTTCGTGCTTGGGGTCAACCAGGAAGATGGCGTCGGGCAGCTTGCCCATGGTGCGCACGCCTTCGAGGTTGCGCAGGATGCGGCGGCGCTCGCGGCCGTCGCGGGCCTGGACCTTCTTGGACTGGCGCAGGTACTCGGGCTTGGCCATGCGGATCTCGATCTCGTCGAGGCGACGGATGGAGGAGCGAATGGTCTCGAAGTTGGTCAGGGTACCGCCCAGCCAGCGTTCGCAGACGAAGGGCATGCCGACGGCGCGGGCGCTCTCGCGGATCACGTCCTTAGCCTGGCGCTTGGTGCCGACGAACAGGATGTTCTTGTTGGCGCGGGCCAGCTTGGCAGCGAAGTAGAAGGCGTGGATCAGACCGCGAGCGGTGGACTTCACATCGATGATGTGAACGCCGTTACGCTTACCGAAGATGTTCGGGGCGTTGCGGGGGTGCCACAGGGAAGCGTTGGTGCCGAAGTGGACGCCGGCTTCGAGCAGGTCTTTGAGGGCGACAATGGCCATGGGATTCCTTGATTCCGGGCCCCTCTATACGGGGTTGCCGGGCGGGAGCCGTGCCGTTGATGCGCTTCGTCCGGCTGGCACGGCTCCCGGTCGGCCGAGCCGACGACTGGAACCAGGACAAAGCGGCGACCCGAACGGGCCGCGAGGGGCGGAATTGTGTCAGTCCTGATGATTTGGCAAGATCAGTCTTGACCCGTTGGTCAGGGCGCCTGGCGACACCGGTCTGGCCGTCCTTGCAATCCTCTTCCACGGACGAACGCCGGGGCCACCGACGACCACGGAGATTGGAACACCTCCCGCGTTTACCCCTCGTGGGCGATCTAACCCGATGAGGACTCTGACGATCATGCTGCTTTCTTCTACATCTGATGGTCGTCCAACCCGCATGATGTCGGGAATCCTGACAGCGAGCGCCCTGGCAGCCCTGACCTTGAGCCAGACCGGCTGCATCCAGGCTCCACGGCGGGTGCAGTACTTTCCGCCGACGGTGGAAGGCCAGCCCCGGCCGCCCATCCGACTGCTGAACCAGGTCCAGACCGTGATTGGTGAGGATCGTCAAGCGGTCCTGATCCTCGCGCCGAGCGACGAGTGGGAGCTCGGGGCCCGGATTCGCCTCCGCCGGGCCGGCCAGGTCACCGGGACGGCCCTCATTACGGAAGTCGATGAGCGAGGCGCCAAGGCCCGGGTCGTGGCCGTCACCGATCCGCGTCGGCCCATTGCCCCCGGCGATACCATCGAGCCCATCGAAATGGTCGTGTCCACTCCGACATCTCCTCAAACGCCAGGCACCGCCTCGTCGACGGCCCCTGGCTTGACGGTCGGAGCGAATCCCGAGGAAGAGCGGGCCTATTACGAGCTGGCCGCCAAGATCCTGCGCCTGCCCAGCGACCAGGCCCCGGAACTACGGCGTCTTCAGGAGGAGTTACGCAAGCGTCTGACGCCAACCCTTCTGCCGGAGGCCAACCGATGAAATCCGCCCTGGGGCTGGGGCTGTGCGTGATCGCCCTCGGTGGCTGTTTCCGGGCTGAGCGTGGCTCCGACCCCGCCCTACCCATCGGGACACCGGTCGTGCCCCTGGGCACCGCCCAGGATCCGATCCAAGACGCGGTGGCCTACCGCCTGGCGGAACTGGATCGCAAAATCCAGACCCTGGAGCACCAACTCCAAAGTCCCCAACGCAAGGCGACCGGGGCCCTGGCGGGCGGTCCTCGACTGCGCATTGAAAGCGGTGGCCAGGAGGCCCTCCTGGACCGTTTGCGCCGCCTAGAAAAGGAACTCGCCATCGCCCAGGCCACCATCCAGTCGAAAGAAGCCCGGATCCACAACCTGGAAGTCACCCGCGCCGACCTGACGGCCACCAGCACCGACCTGACCCAGCGCAACGACTACCTGACCCACACGGAAAACAGCCTCAAGACCGCCCAGCAGGCCCTGGCGGAACGTCAGGAACGGCTGGCCAATCTTGAAGCCCAACTCAATGCCAGCGAACTGGCCCGCCTGCGAGCCGAGCGCGAACATTATTTACTGGCCGCCGACATCCTGCGCATGACGCCGGAACAGGCCGCCGCTCTGCCCGAAATCCAATCCAGAATCCGCGAGCAAGCCCGGGGTCTCCAGGCGGGACGGGGAACGCCATGATCCGCGGCGTCCTCCTTTTCAGTGCGCTGATGCTGCTGGTGGGCTGCACCCGGCCAGCGGCCCCCCAGGGCCTGTCCTTCCAGACCACCCCCCAGGCCAGCGAAGCCCTGCGGGTCGGGGTCCTGCCGTTTTGGCAGGGAGAGAAGGTGGGCCGCTCAGCCCAACAGATCACCGACAATTTCGCCGCCAGCCTACGGACCCTGGGGCGCCACGAAGTCATCAACGTCACCCCGGAACGCCGACGAATACTCCTACCTGATGATGCCTTGGCCACCAACCGCATCACCACCGACGCCCTGGTGCGTCTGCGCGAAGCCCTCCAGGTGGATGCCGTCGTAATCGGCCGCATTGAACAGTTCGATAGTTTCGATCCGCCGGTCATCGGCATGACCGCCCACCTCGTCAGTTGCCTGGATGGCTCGGTGTTGTGGAGCGCCACCGCCCACCTGGATAGCTGTCGACAAGACGTGCAGGATGACCTGGAATGGTGGAGCGATCACCAAAACGGCGCCGGAAACCGTAGCATCGCCGGCTGGCGCCTAGCCCTGTCGAGCCCCGCGACCTTCGCCCGTTACGCCACCGACCGCCTGGTGGAGACCATCCCCTACCCCGAGGGCGAAGCGAAATAGGCTTCGGGCATGGCCCGCATCGCCCTGTTTGGTGGCAGTTTCAATCCCCCGCACTTCGGTCACGTTCTGGCGGCCTGCATGGCGCGCTGCCACGGTGCCGATCAGGTGTGGGTGCTGCCCGCAGCCCGCCACCCCTACAGCAAAAACCTCGCCCCCTGGGACCAACGTTGGGCCCTGTGCCGGGCGGCCTTTGAGCCACTCGGGCCGTGGTGTGTTGTCCGTCCTGATGAACTGGACAATCCCAACGGCTACACGGTTGATCTGGTGGAAGCCCTGGCCCGCCAGCATCCTGAGCATCAATGGCAGTTGGTGGGCGGCACCGATACGGCCCGCGACCTGCACCGTTGGCATCGGGGAGCGGACCTCGCCGCCCTCGTGTCCGTGATCGCCATTCCGCGCCGGGGCTGGGACGACACCCACCCGGCGGCACTACCCGCCATTAGTAGCAGCGACGTGAGAACCGCCATCGCCCAGGGCGAAGCCTGGGAAAACCGCGTCCCCCCGGCCGTTGCCGACCTCATCCATCGGCATCACTGGTACCGCTAAAAAGAAACACGGGCGACCACCCCCTGAGATGGCCGCCCGCATCGTCAAAGAGCGTAACCGCCGATCAGAACATCAGCTGGTGCTGAAGGCGGACGATATCGGCGGTGGCGGCATCCTTGCCCACCCCTTCTTCACCCGTCCAGGTGGTGTAAATGAGGCCGAACTTGTTGCTGTGGCCGGCGAGATACAGGTTCAGGCCAAAGTCGAGCTGCTTGCCGGAATCGCCATAGTCCTTGCCGCCAAAGGATTTGCCTTCGTTGTCATCAGCGGTGTCGTTATCGATCTTCTGGTATCGTACGGCGGGCTCCAGAACGCCAAAGCCATCCACCGGGAAGGCATACCCGCCCTGAATAATGAAGGCTTCAGAACCGACAGAATCGTCACCACCTTTGTCAACGTCGACTTTCCGAGCCTGATGCCGGTACTCAGCCAAAGCGGTCAACCCGTCAACATGCAACAACACGTCAGCTCCAAAAACCACCACCGTTTGGGAGGCTGCCTGGGTTCCTGCGACCGCAGAATTGCCGTCAATCCGGTCACGCTGACTGGCCCCTGCGTCGAAGCCAAGCGCAATGCCCTTGCCAGCCTTACCGGCAAAGGATTCCTGCCACCTGCCAATAGCCCATGCGTCTTCACTGGGGCCCGTGATTTCAACGCGCGCCGCGTAATACATGCCTTCGCCACGATTATTGGTGCCGGTCGATGTATTCGGTGCCGTTGTGGCAGCAATATTCTGCGTCGCGTTGTCGTCCCCAATAGAGTTCTGCACATCCAATCCCAGGC
>CAIUVD010000202.1 GCA_903902515.1 uncultured Planctomycetota bacterium
CCGGACCCCGGACCCCGGACTTTTCTTACTATGACGGACCTCGCCCTCACTGCTGCCGGCCGACTCAACGATGCCAAGGCCCCCGCCGAAGCCCGCCTCCGCCAGGTGGCCAAGGGGTTTGAGGGCGTCTTCCTGCGCGAATTGTTCAAGGGTCTGGAGACCCAGGACGGCCAGGATGGCCTGGTCGAGGACAGTGCCGCCAGTCAGCAATACCGGCAACTGTTTCACGGCGCCTTGTCGGAACAGGCTTCGGGCGGCATGGGCATCGCCGATATCGTTTTTAAAGAATTGGCAGGCAAATTAGCGACCGAGAAGAAGCCGGCCACCGTTCCCACGATCCCCGAGTTGCCCGTGAGCGGTGCGCCGGGCCTCGATATCGCGGATCGTTGATCGACCCCCGGACGGTGGGCTCCAGGATAGTCCCATGGCCCTTGATCCCGACGACCTCCTCCGCCTGGAAGCTCTGATCGACGCCCGGCTAGCCCAACGGGCCGCCCGGAACCGCCGTCGTTGGCTCCCGGTGGTGCTCCTCGGGATCGTTGTGGTGGGGGCCGGATGCTGGTGGGCCCTGCGTACCGGCCAAGACTGGCTGGCTGCCCGTGACACGGAATTCCGGGAGGCCAAACTCGCCTACCAACGGGAACTGGCCCAGAACCAGGCCTGGCAGGCAACCCGCGAGGCCGCTGCCAAGGCCAGCCACTACGATGGCACCCGGACCCAGGCCCAGCATGAGGCCGCCCTGATGAACCAGGCCCTGGGGCTGATCGCCGAACAGGGGCGGCTCAAAGAAAAATGGAAAAACCTCGATTTCGAGGATCCCAAGGCCCTGGAGACCCTCAGCGACGACCTGGGCCAGATCCTCGGTCAGGGCCTGGGAACCATCGGCCAGGTGTTGCTGCGGTCCTCGGATCCAGCCCACAACACCCGCGAAGAACGAATCCGCCAAGAGGCCAGCGGCGAGGTGCTGCTGCCGGAAAATCCCGTGGATCTGCCGGTTTCCAAGCCGTGACCGCGATGGAACGAGGCTTGCGTTACGATCGGGCATGAGCCCCCAACACACCGCCCTCTGCACCCAACTCCGCGATCACCTGGACGCCGAATTGGCGGCTTACCGGGCCCTGTTGGGCGTGGCTGAGCGCAAACAGCGGGAACTGGTGGCCAATCAGGTGCGGCGCTTCGCCGACCTGATTCCCCAGGAACAGACCGCCCTCCTGGAACTCGGCCGCCTGCGACAGATTCGGGACCGGCTGCTCAAGGCCGTGGCGGTGATCCTCAATCTCAAGGACGGCTTCACCATGAGCGCGGCCCTGGCCAAGATGCCCGAGCCCCTGCGGGTGGACCTGGCCCGCCGCCAAGCCGACCTGCTGGCGGTCACGGACCGCCTCAAGGCGGCCAATGAACGCAATTCCCTGCTGATCCGCCAGAGCCTCGGTTTGGTGCGGGACATCCTCTCGGCGGTCCTCGGCCCGGAGCCGGGTGCTGGAGCCTATGACCGCCGGGGCCTGGGAGGTGGCGTGCCGACCCCCCGGGGCGGGTTGGTCAATCTCGCGGGGTGATCACATGCCCTGGCGACGGTCCTGGGCAATGAAGGCAATGACCGCCCCGGATGCCACGAACTGGATCCAGGCGATGGGGTTGAACATGCCGGAAAAGAAGATCATCCCCAGGCCATAAACGACCATGCCCGACAGGTGCCCCAGACGTAGGAAGGCCACCAATCCCCCAAAAATTCCCCCAACGACGGCCATGAACAGGGTGGAGAGGCCGAACTCCAGGGACCCCAGGGTCGCGGCGATGGCCCCCAGGCCCGCCCCCCACAGGACACCCGAGCGAAACGCCCGCCGGGGACCGGGGCCGGTGAGGCGATCTTCCCACCATAAACGACGAGCCTGCTGACGTAGGGCCACCGGATCCGCTGAACGGACCTCGAGGGACGCACCACAGTCAGGACAACGATGGATATACCCCTCCTGAACCACCAAGCGGTCGCAGCGGGGGCAGCGGATCATGCCGGGCGCAGCAGGCGCAGGGGCGGGGCCTCACCGCTGAACTCTACCACCTGGCCCGGAGCCAGGGGGATGGTGATGTTGGGGCCATCCAGGTAGCAGGCGATGCCCGGGATGACCGGCGTCAGCTTCAGCCAACGGGGCGGATCCTGCAGACCCGTGAGGAAGCGGGGGGCCTCCTCGCCGTCGCGCATCAAGAAGGCTTCGCGGACCTGCCACAAAAGGGCAGGGCCCTCGCGGCCCACGGGCCGACAGCCGGCACTGTGGATGGCCCCGGTGCTGCCGGCGGCGGTGGCAATCCACAGGCCCGAGGAGCGATGAATCTCGCGGCCTTCGGGGCACTCCAGCAGGGCCCGGGTCATGGCCGCCGGGTTGGTGCTGGTGAACAGGCAGTCATTGAGGATGTACCACGTCCCGGAGGCCGTCTTGAGCCGCAAGCGGGGGACCGACTCGATCGGAACCCGGCCGGCGCTCCAGGCGGCCAACAGGTCCGGCACCTGGGCGACGGTGGCCCGCGCAAAGTGGCCGATGGAGGAGGCGGGATCGCTGTTGACCGTCAGGAATGGCGCGTCGGTGGCCAGGGTATTGGCGGTGAACACCGTCCCATCCCCGCCGACCGTCACCACTAGGTCGATGCCCGCCGCATCCCGGGGCACCAGATCCTCGACTCGGATTTCACGGACCGTGTGGCTGGCCAGGGCGGTCCGTACGGCGGACAGACAGGCGTCATGGCGATGGGCGGGGCCCTCCAACTGATCCGGCACCAGGGCCCGGGCCTGGAGCAGACGGGCGTGGTCGTCCTGGCGCAGGCGGCGCAGAAGGGGCGTCTTGGTGACCAGGAGGATACGCGCCATGGTCAGATCCCTGCGAGTCGGGCCCGGGTATCGGCATCCGCTGCCAAGACGTCATCGAGGGAGGCGGCCGCCAGCCGGGGAACTGCCGTCAGGGCCTTCTCAACGGTGCGGAAAATGTCGAGGAACTGCCCACGGCCGGCGAGGTAGGCGGCCACCGCCATTTCGTTGGCGGCATTCATTACCGCCGGAGCCACGCCACCGACCTCCACCGCGTGGTACGCCATGTCGAGGGAGGGAAAGCGACGGCGATCCGGCTCCTCAAAGGTCAGGCTGCCGAGGGCCGCGAAATCGGGGGCCGCCACCGGACCGGGGACATGGCGGGGCCAGGTTAGGCTGTACTGGATCGGCACCCGCATGTCGGGCCGACCGAGTTGGGCGAGGACCGAGCCGTCCCGGTAGGTGACCATCGAATGGACCACACTTTGGGGGTGAACCAGAACGCGAATGCGGGAAGCCTCGATGCCGAACAACCAGCGAGCCTCGATGATCTCCAGGCTCTTGTTCATGAGCGTGGCCGAATCGATGGTGATTTTCGGACCCATGCTCCAGGTCGGGTGGCGCAAGGCCTGGTCCCGGGTCACGGCCGAGAGATCCATCACCGTGCGGAACGGCCCGCCGGAACTGGTGATCACCAATTGGGCGACCTCGTCCTCGCGGTGGCCCTCAAGACACTGGAAGATCGCCGAATGTTCGGAATCCACCGGCAGGATGGTCGCGCCATGTGTTCTCGCGAGGCCCATGATCAGGTCCCCCGCCATCACCAACGGTTCCTTGTTGGCGATGCACACCCGCTTACCGGCCTTGACCGCCGCGACGGTCGCCGGAAGGCCAGCGGCACCGACGATGGCGGTGATGACAGCCGTGACCTCGGGGGCGCTGGCCACGGCTTCCAGGGCCTGGGCACCGGCCTCAGCGCGAATCCCGGTGCCGGCCAGAAGGCGGGCCAGATCGGCGTGGCGGGCGGGATCCGCGACCACCGCCACCCGGGCCCGGGCGGCGATGGCCTGGGCGGCCAGCTGCTCGACCTTGGCGTGGGCAGTGACGGCGTAGACAGGCAGGCCCAGGTGGGCCGCAACATCCAGGGTACTGACGCCGATGGAGCCCGTCGAGCCGAGGATCGTGATCATCCGGCGATCTCACGCAGGGCGACCAACAGGCGATCGTTGTCGGCACGGTTGCCGACGGTGATCCGCAACTTGGTCACCAGATCCGGACGGTTCCACCACCGCACCAACAGTCCCCGGGCCTTGAGGGCATCGAGGATCTCCTTGGCCCGGGGGCCGACTTCGCACAGCAGGAAGTTGGCGGCCGAGCGGGGCCAGGTCCAGCCGAGGGCCGCCAGGCCGGTTTCCAAACGGGCCCGTTCGGCCAGGGTCACGGCGATCAGCTGGCGGTGATGTGAGCGATCCTCCAGGGCCGCCAGGCCGGCGGCCTGGGACAGGTGGTTGACGTTGTAGCTGTCCTTGACCTTCATCAGGTGGGCCACCAGTTCGGGGTGGGCGAACAGCAGCCCGAGGCGGGCCCCGGCCAGGCTGTAACTCTTGGAGAAGGTCCGCAGGATGACCAGGTTGGGATGGGCATCGAGGTGCGCGATCAGGCTCGCCCCGGTGCCATCGTCATCCCTGCCGGCGAAATCGACGTAGGCCTCATCGACCACCAGGATGCCCTCCACCTGATCCGCCAGGCGGCGCAATTCGGCCACCGGCACCAAGGTCCCCGAGGGGTTGTTGGGGTTGGCGACGATCGTCAGCTTGGCCCCCTGGCGGGCCAGACTGTCGGGCAGCAGCCAATCGTTGGCCGTGATCCGGTAATCGACATGGACGATCTCAGACCCCTGAAGGGTCGCCAAATCGTCGTAGAGGCCGTAGGTCGGCCAGGGGACGGCAACCCGCTCACCGGGGGCGAGGAAGGCCCGGTAGAGGACCGTCAGGCAGTCGTCGCTGCCGTTGCCGACCAGCAGATGGTCGACGGTCACCCCATAGCGTTCAGCGGCGACCCGACGCAGGGCATTGGCCCGGGGATCTGGATACAGGCGGAGCCGATCATCCTCCAATGCCGCCAGGGCCGCCAGGACCGCCGGGGAAGGAGGGACCGCCGATTCGTTGGTATTCAGTTTCGTGCAGCCGACGACCTGTTCACCGGGCGTGTACCCGTGCATGGCCCGGATGGCGGGACGGAGGTGGCGGACAGCAGGGCAAGCGGGCATGGGCGGAAATGTCGGGCTTGCGGCACGGCGACAAGCAGACGTCTGGCGTCTGGCGTCTGGCTACCATCGGGATCGGCGGTTCGTCCTGTCTTTGACGCCAGACGCCAGACGCCAGACTCCAGACCCATGCCCCGCTTCATCGACCGCCTCCTCCCCGCCCCCGTCAACGGCGGTTTCCGCATGGAGGGGTATTGGGTGTGGTGCGGTTCCTGCATCAAAGGCGAGGACGGCCGCTACCATCTGTTCGCCTCCCGCTGGCCCCGGAAATACCCCATGCATCCGGGCTGGGTCTTCCACTCTGAAATTGTGCGGGCGGTGGCCGATCGACCCGAGGGCCCCTACGAATTCCAGGAGGTCGTCCTTGGCCGACGATCCCACCACTGGTTCGATGGCCGAGCCACCCACAACCCGTCCATCCACAAGTGCGGGGACACCTACCTGCTGTTCTACGTCGGGATCACCTACAACGCCGAGCCCCCAGGCGTCGAGGACCACCCCACCAACGATGACCGCTATTACCGCCAGGTATGGCACCAAAAGCGGATCGGCCTGGCAACGTCCAAGTCCGTCAACGGCCCCTGGATCCGGCAGGATGCGCCGATCCTCCAGCCCCGTCCCGGCCAGTGGGACAGCTCCATCACCTCGAATCCGGCGCCCTGCGTCAAGCCGGACGGATCGGTGTACCTGATCTATAAATCGTCGGCCCCCGCCAGCGGCCGGGTCGGCCCCTTCAGCCTCGGGATGGCCCACGCCCCCCACTGGACGGCCCCCTTCACCCGCTTGCAGGACGCCCCCCTGTTCGGCGTCGGCAACGATGATCGCCATGTGGAAGATCCCTTCCTGTGGCATGACGGCCAGCAGTTCAACATCATCATGAAGGACATGACCGGGGCGATGTGCGGCGAGCACCATGGCGGCGTCCACATGACCAGCCCCGACGGCCTGGCCTGGACCCCCGGCGCGTCGCCCCTGGCCTATAGCCGTCAGGTGCGGTGGGACGATGGCCAGGTGAGGACCATGGGCTCCTTCGAACGCCCCAGCCTGCTGATCCAAGACGGCGTGCCGACCCACCTATTTTCGGCCACCGCCGATGGTCCCGGCGGCTTCATGGCTGCCGGGGCGACCTGGAACATGGTCACCCCTTTAAAAAACCTCTGAGACCCCCATGCACCCGATCCTCGCCAAAGACGCCTTCATCTGTGACATGGATGGCGTCATCTACCACGGCAATCACCTGCTGCCGGGGGTGCAGGAATTCGTGGCCCACCTCCAAAAGGCGGGAAAACGCTACCTGTTCCTGACCAACTCCAGCGAACGCTCGCCCCGGGAATTGGCCCAGAAACTGGCCCGCCTGGGTGTTGAAGTCCCGGCCGAGCATTTCTACACCAGCGCCCTGGCGACCGCCGCCTTCCTGGCCGCCCAAAGCCCCGGTTGCAGTGTCTACGCCATCGGTGAGCCGGGGCTGTTGAATGCCCTGTACGAGGCCGGCATCACCATGAATGACGTCAATCCCGACTACGTCGTCATCGGCGAGGCCAAGGGCTACACCTACGAGACCATGACTCGGGCGATCCGTCTGGTGATCGGCGGGGCCCGCCTGATCGGCACCAACCCCGACACCACCGGCCCGACCGAGGGCGGCCTGGTTCCGGCCTGCGGCAGCCTGGTGGCCCCCGTGGAACTGGCGACCGGCTCGAAGGCCTACTTCCTCGGCAAACCCAATCCCCTGATGATGCGCAGCGCCATGAAGAAACTGGGCGCCACCCGGGAACAGACGGTGATCATCGGCGACCGCATGGACACCGACATCCTGGCCGGCATCGAATCGGAGATCGACACCGTGCTGGTCCTGACCGGTGTGACCGCCGTCGCCGATCTGCCCAAATACCCGTACCGCCCCCGCCACGTCCTGTCGGGGGTCGCCGCGCTCCTTGAAGGCTGACTCAGTCTCCTTCGTCGGCCCGTCGGAAGAGGGTGAGAAGGTTCTGCCGGGCCCGGGCCGCCAGGCTGACGCCGGGGATCAGGTGCCACAGCCCCGGCTCGCCCGGGAGATCCTTCATCGGTGGGAGCAATCGGAGAGCCAGGATCACCGCCACCAGGCGGATGGCGGCGCTGGCCAGGAACACCCCGTGGTAGGTGCTGCCGGTGATGGTTGGAAGCAGACCGGGGGTCATCAAGAGGGTGCCGAGGACGCTGCCCGCGAGGGTGAAGACCCCGCACACCGTTTGCAGCCAGCCGAGGAGTTGCGCCCGCTGGGCCGGATCCCGGTGACAGCCGAACTGGAGCACGCCGATGGCGCATTCGGCCACCGCCCAAGCCATGCCGCTGACGATCTCGCCCACGAAAATCGCCGCTGGATGCAGCCAGATGGACCACAGGACCGGGACCACGAAAATGCCGACCACCGCCACCCGCAGGCAGGCGGCCGGGCCATGGAGATCCACCAGCCGGCCCGCCACCGGGTAGCACAGCAGGCGGATCACCGTGCTGGTGTAGATCAGGACCAGGAACACGAAGGGCTGGTCCGCCAAGCCCAGGCCGCCGACCTCCGCCTTGGCCAACATGTAGGACTGGAAAAACGGCCCGGAAATCATCACCCCGCCGTTCAGGACCGCCCACACCAAGGTCCAACGGCCCATGGGCGATACGGCCAGGCGAGCGATGAATTGGCGAAGCGACGTGACTTCCCCCTCCCGCACCTGGCTTTCGCTGCGCAGGCTGGAGGAAGCCCGGGGCAGAACCTCCGGTTGCTGGGCCATGCACCAGGCGCTGGCCAGTCGGGAAACGGCCGCCACCACCAGGACGATCTGCAGACCAGCCACAGATTCCGCGATGGGCAGGAAGGAAATCACCACCGCAAACAAACCGGCGCAGGACAGGCGGGCGAGGTGAAATAACCGGGTACGATGGGCGCTGTACCGGCCCCGTACCGTCGGCGGAATGAGATCCCCCATCCACGCCAGCCACGCCGGACCGGCCAAACCGAAACTGCCATTGAGGGTGATGATCAAGGCCATCGCCACCGGCACGGCCCAGGACTCCGTCCGGAAGTGCAGGGGCACACTCAGAAGCAGCAGACAAGCCACCTGCAGGCCATTGAGGAGCAGACTGGCCCGCTTATTCCCGCCCAACCAAGCAATGGCGACCTTGGCCCAGGGCCCTGCGAGGATGCTGAGAATCTGGGGTACGACCGCCAGCAGACCCACCAGAAAGGCGGTGGCCCCCAGGCTGACCTGGAACAGGGGCACCAACCAAGCCTCGGTCGCGGCGAACATGCCACCCACCACCACCGCTTCGAGGACGGCAAAACGCAAACCGCGCCGTACCGGGCTCTCCGATCGCATGCTCATAGCCGGACAGGATGGACTATCCCGGGCGGGGGGAAGGCCGCCCCCGGACCGGAAGATCGGCCCTCAGTCCTCAATCACCAACAGGGCGTCCAGACGCAAAACCTTGATCGAGCGACGGAGGGTAGGCGACACATTCCGCAGGTGGATGCGACGCTCGGGCACGTGATTGGCAAGGCTGATGAACCAGGCAATCACCGTGCTGGTGATCTCGTCGATCTTGGACAGTTCCAAGGTCAGGCGGGTGACCTTGACCTCGGACACCCAACTGGTGGCTTTTTCCTCCCAGATGTGGGGCCAGGTGTTGATCCGCCGCGACACGCTGATGACCGCATGACCGGGCTCCGGAACGGAAATCCCGAACGGGCGAATGTCGCTATCCAGGTCATTATTCTCAAATTGCCGCAGCAGGTCCAACAGGTGGAACAGGTGGGCGCTCGACTGACGCAACAGGTCGGGCCACTCCGGGTGCGGCTCCTGCCCGGCCACCGGAAAACTGGTCAAAACCTCCCCGAGCAAACGCTGCAGGACCACCCGCTGGTGCGGGGTGAGGGTTTCGACCAAATGGGCCAATTCATGTTCGTGGAGGTCGGTCATGATCGGATGTTCATCATGCTCGTTTCTTCACGTCCTGTCCATCCTTCATCTCGATTTGTTGCAGGTGTCCCATGTGTATCAACCGAAAAGACTCAATTGATGCCCTTTGACGGCGGCAAAATCAATCTCCCGGGCGAAGGTGGTATGGACTTTGGCCCACCGAGCCTTGTACACGGCGTCGCCGAAATCCTGCAGATTTTCGCAGTCCGCCTTGCAGTAGGTGGTGAGCTTGCGGTAGGCCGCCAAGTCACTGCCGTTCTTCCACTGGCCCCACAGACGAATGGCCTCGTCGCCCCGCATGTCCTTGATCTCGCCGGAACGAACGATGCCAACTTGCTTCTCCATATCCTTGAGCCCGCCCTGCAGACCCATGGCCCGGGCCGGGAACATCAGGTCGGCGTGGGGGAGGTCGAAGCGGAAAGCCTGGTCCTTGAACTGGCGTTCAATAAACGGCAGGTCGAAGCCGGCACCGTTGTAGGTGACGATGAGTTTATAGGCCTTGATGGCCTCCCGGAACTTGTCGAGGACCTCGTCGCCCGCCTGGGGCCGACCGGCAACAAAAACCCGGGCCGAGGGTACGCCATCCGCCAGGCCAATGACCGTGATTTGATCGACGCCAGGCGTCAGGCCGGTGGTTTCGATGTCGACCAGGGCCCGCTGGGCCGGCGTGCAATAACCCTGCCACAGGCGCCACACCTCTTTCTCGGGCCAGTTGGCCTTGAACCAGGCGGCATCGCCCTTGCTTAGGGCATGGCGGGCGTCGGTCACCACCTCCACCAACTTGCCCGCCCGGGAGGCCCCGAGGACGGCGCCGGCCTCCTCGGGGTACTTGGTCAGGACATCCCAGGTGGTCACCCCGCGGCCCCACAGGGCCCGTTCCTGGTCCTCGGCCACGCCGCGGTTGGTGAAACAGAAGGAGCGCGTCAGCATGGGATTACTTCGCCGCCTTGACCGCCGCCAGGACCTCGGCCACATGACCAGGAACCTTCACTTTGCGCCATTCCTGGAGGATCTTGCCGGTCGGCCCGATCAGGAAGGTCGAGCGTTCAATGCCCATATAGGTCCGGCCGTACATGCTTTTCTCGACCCACACCCCCAGGGCCTCGCTCAAGGCGTGCTCCTCGTCGGCCAGGAGGGGGAAATTGAGGGACTGCTTCGCAATGAAGCCCTGGTGGCTCTTCAGGCTGTCCGGGCTGAGTCCCAGGACCTGGGCCCCTGCGGCCGTCAACTCCGCCTGGGCATCCCGGAAATCGCAGGATTCGGTGGTGCAGCCCGGGGTATTGTCCTTGGGGTAGCAATAGAGGACGGTCAATCGGCCTTTGAAATCCTTGGCGGTCCAGGTGCGGCCATCGGTGCCGGGGAGCGAAAAGGCGGGAAAGGTAGTGCTCATGGTTCGGCCAGCGTGGCGGCTGCCGGAACGGCGCCAGTCCCCGAATCACCCTGCTCCAAAGTGTTGCCTTGCCCTGGACCACCGCTTCTCCGAGACTGTCACCCTCCCCGATCCCTGAGGCGATGATCATGGCGTCCACGTCGAAGACCGCGTCCACATCCTCCACGAAGACCGTTAAGGCGGCCGCCAAGCCCGTCACCAAGGCCGTGGCGAAGTCAGCCCCCAAGGCTGCCGCCAAGCCGACCGCGGCTCCAAAGGCCCCGACCAAGCCCGTAACGGCCGTCAGCAAGCCGACCGTCACCAAACCCGTGCTGGAGAGTGCCCCCGGCAACCGGTCCCGTAGCACCGTCCCCATCGACGTCCACGGCACCCACCATCTGGCCATGGATGCCGGGGGCTTGGCCACCGATATCCGCCGCCACCTGTCGTTCTCCCTTGGCCGCGACCAGCGTTCGGCCAGCGACCGCTACCGCTACACCGCCACCGTTATGGCAGTCCGCGATCGCCTGATGGAGCGCTGGAAAAACACCCACGCCGCCTACTACGAGGCTGATACCAAGCGGGCCTACTACATGTCCCTGGAGTTCCTGATGGGCCGTGCCCTGGGGAACAGCCTGCTGAACCTGGGCATCACCGACGCCGTCGGCGACGCCCTGCGCCAGATGGGCCTGAAGATGGAGGACGTGATCCAGGAGGAGGCCGACGCGGGCCTTGGCAACGGTGGCCTTGGCCGCCTGGCCGCCTGCTTCCTCGACTCCTGTGCGACCCTCCAACTACCGGTCTTCGGCTACGGCATCCGTTACGACTACGGGATGTTCAAGCAGCGGATCGTCAACGGAGCCCAGGTCGAGGTTCCCGACCACTGGCTGGTCTACGGCACCCCGTGGGAGATGCACCGCCCGGAATACGCCCAACGCATCAAATTTGGCGGCAGCACCGAGTTCTACACCGATGCCAAGGGCAGGGTCCGGGTCCGCTGGAACAGCACCCTGGATGTCGAGGCCGACCCCTACGACGTGCCCATCCCCGGCTTCAAGAACGGCACCGTCAACACCCTCCGCCTGTGGAAGGCCAACGCCCTGGAAGAATTCGACCTCAACGAATTCAACGCCGGCGACTACGCCGGGGCCATCGAGGAACAGGCCCGGGCCGAAGACATCTCCCGCGTCCTGTACCCCAACGACAAGAGCGAGAACGGCAAGGAACTGCGCCTGCGTCAGCAGTACTTCCTGGCCAGCGCCGGCCTGCAGGACATCATCCGCCGCTTTATCAGCGTGCAGACCGGCGACCTCGGCGCCGAGGTCGACTGGAGCCAGTTCGCGGAAAAGAACGCCATCCAGATGAACGACACGCACCCGACCATCGCGGTCGCGGAACTGATGCGTCTGTTGATGGACGAGTACGTCCTCGGCTGGGACGAGGCCTGGGCGATCACCACCAAGACCCTGGCCTACACCAACCACACCCTCCTCCCGGAAGCCCTGGAGAAGTGGTCCGTCGGCCTGTTCCAGAAACTGCTGCCCCGCCTGCTGGAGATCATTTACGAGATCAATGCCCGCTTCCTGCGGGTGGTGGCCAACAAGTGGCCCGGCGATGGCGAACGCCAGCGCCGCATGTCGATCATCGAGGACGGTCACCATGTACGCATGGCCTACCTGGCGATCGTCGGCTCGATGAGCGTTAACGGCGTCGCAGCCCTTCACAGCGACCTCCTCAAGAGCGACCTGTTCCACGACTTCTACGAGCTGTGGCCCGAGCGCTTCAACAACAAGACCAACGGCGTCACCCAGCGCCGGTGGATGGCGATGGCCAACCCGCGCCTGGCCAAACTGATCACCGGCACCCTCGGCGGCGAACAGTGGGTCACCAACCTGGATTTGGTGGCCAAGTTGGCCCCCAAGGCCAAGGACAAGGCCTTCCGCAAGGAATGGGCCGCCGTGAAGGAAGCCAACAAGGCCGATCTCGCGGCCCTGATCAAACGGGAGTGCAACGTCGAATTCAAGACCAGCGCCCTGTTCGACATCCAGGTCAAGCGCATCCATGAGTACAAGCGCCAGCTCCTCAACATCCTCCACGTCATCCACCTGTACGACCGCATCAAGCGCGGCGACACCAAGGGCTGGACGGATCGGGCGGTGCTGTTCGGCGGCAAGGCCGCCCCCGGCTACGCCATCGCCAAAACCATCATCAAGTTCATCAACAACGTGGCGGCGGTCGTTAACGCCGACCCGGATGTGGGCAACAAGCTGAAGGTGGCCTATGTGCCGAACTACCGCGTCAGCCTGATGGAAGTCATCTGCCCAGCCGCCGACCTGTCCGAGCAGATCAGCACCGCCGGCAAGGAGGCCAGCGGCACCGGCAACATGAAGTTCATGATGAACGGCGCCCTGACCATCGGCACCCTCGACGGGGCCAATATCGAGATCCAGGAAGAGGTCGAACGCTTCGGGAAGGGCCACTTCTTCCTGTTCGGCAAGACCACCGACGAGATCGCCGCCATCCGCGCCGCTGGCTACGACCCGAACAAGGTCATCGCCGGTGATCAGGACCTCCAGCGCGTGCTGGCCTTGATCAAGAGCGGGCACTTCAACCAGGTCGAACCCGGGATTTTCGATGACATCCTGGGCACCCTGACCAGCTGGGGCGACTACTGGTTCATCTGCGCCGACTTCGCGGACTACTGCCGCGCCCAGCGCGAGGCCGCCGCCAAGTACCAGGACCAGGATGCCTGGGTCACCTCGTCGATCCTGAACACCGCCGCCAGCGGCAAGTTCTCGACCGATCGGACGATCGCTGAATACGCCAAGGAAATCTGGAAAGTGAAGGCCGTTCCCTCCATCCCGGTGTAATGACCCACGAAAAGGCCGGGCCGCCCCAAGGCGGCCCGGCCTTTTTTCATTTAAGCGTACTGACCGTCAGGCCGGACACCTCGACGGGGGCGGCCTGGCCACCGGCCAAAACCCCGAGGTAGATGGCCGTCGGTCGGGCCTCCAGAAGGGCCGGTCGGTCCACGACCACGCCGCCGACGGCGGCCCACAGGGCGTCATGGCTGACCCGCAACTCAAACGCGAGGTCCTTACTGGGCTTCAGGGCCAAGGGACCAATGGTACGCAGGGGCTGCTCCTCATCGGTCACGGTGTAGGTGTTCACCTGGGAGTGAAAAATCGCCCCGAGGTTAATGACATTGAGGGCTACCGCCGTGCCATCCGGCTGGAGGACTCCGACCTGCACACTCTCGGACTTATGGTCCGGTTCATTGGCGAGGTGGAGGACGCCAGTGATGCGCCAGGGCCCCACCCCGGGAAGGGGCCGGCGGACCCGACCCCGTTGGCCGGTGATGGCATTTTCCAGGCTATCCGAAGACACCCAGACGGCCCCGGAAGCGAGGGCCCATTCCTGGAGTCGGCGGAACTGATCAAAATTCCAGAGGTCCTGGGGCGCACCCCAGGCGGTCGCGCCTAGGGCCGTCAGATCGACCGGAGGGGCCGCGACGGGAGCGACCGGAGCAGCCGGGGCGGCAACAGCTACGGCCGGAGGTGGGAGGACCACCGCCTGGGGTTTCGCGACAACGGCCGCAATGCCCCCAACGACCACCAGGGCCGCCGCCACCCCGGCCACGGCCTTCCAGGCCGGACGACGGGGGGCGGAAATTCCGGCCAGAAGCTCCTGACAGCGACCAATCACCGCCTCGTAACTTGCCGGACGGTGGTTGCGGTCCGAAGCGAGGAGGCTGCAGGTGAAATCTCCCACAGCCCCCGGGATGCTCGGACGAATCTGCGTCGGATTGGGCGGCGCCTGGTGGAGCTTGGCCGTAACCAGGTGGGCAATTCCGGCGCCCGTAAAGGCCGGCTGGCCGGTCAGGGCGTGGTACAGAACACACCCCAAGCCATAGATATCCGCGCGGAAATCCACGTTATCCGGGTCGTCAAATTGCTCCGGGGCCATGGTTGCCGGCGAGCCCATGATCGTGCCCTGGCGGGTCAGGTTCATGTCGCCGCCGGCGTGGGTCGGACGAGCGAGACCAAGATCCGCCAATTTGGCGATCATGGGAAACTCCTGGGCCGCCCCATCGGACTGGCGGGCCAGGAGGACGTTTTCCGGCTTCACGTCCCGGTGGATGATGCCATTGCGGTGGGCATGGCCCAGGGCCTGGGCCAAATCGCGAATGATCGCCAGGGCCGCCTGCTGATCGAGGGGGCCGTGCTTGTCGACCCACTTCCGCAGGTCGGGGCCATCGATGTATTCCATCACCAAGTAGGGCTGACCTCCGATCGTAAGCCCGGCCTGGTAACAGCCGACAATGTGGGGATGACCAAGGCTGGCGAGGATTTTGGCCTCGCGCTGGAAACGCCGCAGGAACTCCTGTTCGCCTGGGCCACCCTGGATCAGGAGCAACTTGAGGGCAACGATGCGGTCGAGGTAGGTTTGGCGGGCGCGGTAGACGACCCCCATGCCCCCCCGGCCGAGCTCGGCCTCGAGGGTCAGGTCGGGGACCGGCGACACGGGCAGGACGCCTGACGGGGCCGGTACCTCCGGCGTGGGGAGAGCGCCACTGACGATCGTTTTGGCAGTATCAGCCATCATTTCCCCAGTTTTTCAGCGTTACGCAGAAGGTCGTCGACACTCGGCCGGTCGGCCCCGGTCTTGCCGACATAGGCGTAGCGGATGATACCCGTGCGGTCGATAATCAGACTGGTGGGACGGGCGAGGTTTTCCTCAATGCCCAGGCCCCGCACCAGCAGGAGGCTGACGTCGAGGCCAATCGGCATCGGCAGCGATTCATGGCGCAGACTCTTGACCGCCTCGACAAACACCGGCACGGCTTCCGTAGGGCCTGGGTAGACCACCAACACATCCACACCGGCCGTCCGGAAACGTTCGATCTGGCGGCCGATGGCCGCCGTCTGGGTGGCGCAATAGATGCAGACCTGACCCGAAAAACCTCGCAGGATCACCACCACCGTCGGCCGCTGGGGGGCTGCAAGATCGATGACCCGGCCCGTGGAGGAGAGGAAACGCTGCTGGGGGAGGACGCGCCCCAGCAGGCTTTGGCCGGCCGGGTCACCTCCCACTTGGATGGGACCGGAGGAGACCTCGTATTCACTGACACCGAAGGGATTCTGGCCATGGGTATAGGTGCTGATGAGCTCCTGGGCCACTTCCCGTTCCCGTTCCGTGAGGAGCGCCGGTTGGGTCGGACTGGGGGATCGCTCCACCGGCAGTTCCGGCGTCGGGACCACGGGCACCGGAGCCGCCACCGGGAGCTGGGGGAGCGAGGCCGCGGGCGGCGGCGGGATGAGGGCCGAAGGCAGGGGCACGGCCCCCGCCACGGCCATGCGGCCCTCGTCGCCCTGATCGCCCTGACGCCATCTAAACGCGAGGCTGCCGTCCGCCGTCGGCCACTCGAGACGCAGGCCCAGACCGGGCACCTCCCACACGGGGACGCCATCCTGCAGGACCCAGCGGGCCGTTTGGCCGGCTGGGGGCGGGAGCTCCACCAGGATCGGGGTACCGCCGGGATTTCGGTACCACCAGGGGCCTACCCGCACCCCGTCCCAGTACAGACCGGCATGCTCATCGCCCAATTGCCAGAGACCCCGTTCAACGCCCCGATGGAACGTGCCTCGGGAACGCATCTGACCCGCCGGATCGCGGTAGGTCCAAAGGCCATGCTGGCGGTCGTCCTGGTAAGCCCCCGTGGCCGACGAAGAACCGGAGGGATGGAAACGCTCCCAGGGACCCGTGCGCAGGCCGTGGAGGTAGCTGCCGCGAATCTCCACTTGGCCCTGATCATTCCACCACGTCCAGAGCCCCTCCTGCTTATCCTGGACCCAGGGGCCCTCAGCCTTCTTGGCCCCGTTCGCATGGAAATAGACCCAGGGTCCGGTTTGGAGCCGGTCGGTCGTGGTCCCGGCGCGGGCGATCCGCCCCGTCTCGTCCCGGACCTCAACCAGGCGCGGACCACCGCAGCCCGTCAAAATCAGCACCGGAATCGTCAGGATGGCCAGGGTACGGTACATAGATTCTCCATGATGGACCCGCATCGCTACGGCTCAACTGCCGGAATGTGTGCAACCCTCCTTAGGAGAATCCTGCCACCCTACCGTACCGCCGGCCCCACCTTTACCGGAATGCGGTACAGCGAGGTGGTTGAGGTCAAAAACACCGTACGCCGGTCAGCGCCACCCCAGCACAGGTTGGCACACTTCTCGGGGCAAGGGATGTGACCGATGAAGCGGCCATCGGGCGCAAAAATGCGCACACCATCAAGGGCACTGGCCCACAGGTTGCCCCGCTCGTCGCAGCGGATGCCATCCGGCAGGCCCCAGCCCTTCTCGAAGGTCACGAACACCCGACCCTCCGCCAGGCTCCCGTCGGCCTGCACCCCATACGCCCGGATGTGGCGCGGCTTCCCGGTATCCGAGATGTAGAGGACCTTCTCGTCCGGCGCAAAACACAGGCCGTTGGGCATGTCGAAATCCTTCGACACCACCGTGGTGACGCCGCTGGCGGGATCGTGCCGGTAGACCCAGTTGCCTTCCATCTCGGAAACGACCTTCTTGGGATTGTAGGCCGGATCCGTGAACCACAGCGTGCGGTCGGTCTTTTCAACGATGTCATTGGGTGCCGTAAAGCGTTTACCGTTGTAGCTTTCGACCAGCGGGGTGGTGGTGCCATCGGGGGTGGTGACGGCAACCCGGCGGCCGCCCTGCTCACAGGTAACGAGGCGGCCCTGGCGGTCCTGCATATTGCCGTTGGCATACGAGGCTCGGGCGCGCCAGATGGTCATGCCCTCCGCCTGCGTCCATTTGAACATGCGGTTGTTGGGGATGTCGCTAAAAACCAGGAAGCCGCCATCCCAGTCCAGCCATACGGGGCCCTCGGCCCATTTACAGCCGGAACCCAGTTTCTCGACCATGGCGGCAGGATCGACGAGGTCGGCAAGCACCGTCGGATCGGCGGCGGAAAGGGAGGCCGCGAGGGTGAGCGTCGGGAGGAGGATGGTCACGATGGTGCGCATGAGACCTCCGAGCACATCAGACATCCAACGCGGACAATGAGGCAAACGGCAAGGCGGGGGAAGCGAGACAACCGCCGTCGCACACCCACCCCAGGACCTTCTCCTAGGACCCCCGGATTCCTTGGGTGAGAACAGCCGCCTGGTCCTCCGTGAGGTCGAGGCCCCGCCGCAGGCCACGGCGATCCAGGCAACCATGGCCGGGTTGGATGCCCGCCAGGTAGGGGGGATCCGCACCACGATCGCTAGGCGCAACTCGACGGTGTTGGCCGCCGAAACCTGGCGTGACGGGGACGCCAAGTCCAGCCAGGGGACGAACACCCACCGATCCACCGCCGTGAACTCCCACCTTGAACCTGGACCATGGGGCCATGCTGCATGCCCATGCTCACCGCCCTGCACGGATTCATCGAAAACGACCTCGTGTGGCGGGATTTCATCGCCGGGGCCGTGCCCGTACGGACCCCCCTCCTGCCGGGCCATGGCGGCAAACCCTGCCCGCCGGAAACGACCCTGGCCTCGGTGGCCGCCGATATCGCCAAGGGCATGGCCGACGGGGATGACCTCCTCGGCTACAGCCTGGGCGGCCGGGTGGCCCTCCAGTTGGCCCTCGACCATCCCCGTAAGGTCCGCCGCCTGGTGCTGATCAGTGCCGGACCCGGCCTGGCCACCGAACAGGAACGCAAGGAGCGCATCGCCCGGGATGAGCGCCTGTCCCAGGTTTTAGAAGAGGATGGCATCGGCCCGTTCGTCGCCTGGTGGGAGGCCAACCCGGTCCTCAAGCCCGCCAAGCCCCTCTCGCGCAAGATTGAGGAATCCCTGCGCTGCATGCGCCTCAACCAGGACCCCCTGCCCCTGGCCAGCGTCATGCGGACCCTCAGCCAGGGCCGCATGGATGTGCTGATGGAGCGCCTGCCCAACCTGACCGTGCCGGTGCTGCTGATCACCGGCGCGACGGACCGCATCTACAGCGCCCGCCTGACGGAGATGTCTAAGCGTATTCCCAACGCCACCCTGCGCCTGATCCCCGATGCCGGTCACGCCGTCCACCGCGAGCGGCCCGACGCCCTCCACGCGACCGTAGTCGAGTTCCTGCGCGCCTGATGACTCCGATCCTCGCCGCCCGGGACCTGACTAAGCGCTACGGGCCCTTCCAGGCCCTGCACGGGGTGTCCTTCGACCTGTTCCCTGGCGAGATCGTCGGCTTCCTCGGCCCCAACGGTGCCGGCAAGTCGACGACCATGAAGCTGCTGACGGGCTTCGTCGCCCCCACCAGCGGCACCGCGACCATTCACGGCCACGACCTGGCGACAGATCCCCTGGCCTGCCGCAAGGCCATCGGCTATCTCCCCGAGGAACTGCCGCTGTACCTCGACATGACGGTCACGGACTACCTCGACCATGTGGCCCGCTTGAAGGGGGTGCCGCCCACGGAACGCCGCCGGGAAGTGGTCGAGGCCATCGACGCCGCCTGGCTGGGCGAGAATGCCAAGCGCCACATTCGCAAACTTTCCAAGGGCAATCGTCAGCGCGTCGGCGTCGCCCAGGCCCTGCTCGGAAAGCCGCCGATCCTGATTCTCGACGAGCCGACCAGCGGCCTCGATCCATCCCAGGTCGCCAATTTCCGCGATCTGGTGCGCCGCCTGAGCGAGCGCCACGCCATCCTGCTGTCGACCCACATCATGGCCGAGGTCGAGGCCACCTGCCACCGGGTGGTGGTGGTCCATCGCGGTCGGGTGATCGTCGAAGAACCCATCGCCGCCCTCAAGGACCGCGCCACCCGCGCCACCCGGATCCGCCTACGCCTGCGCAGCGGCACCTTCCCGGCGGCCCTGCCGGACTGGCTCCTCAACCCCAAGGCCGACGGCGACCTGCTGCTGGCTGAGGCCCCGCCGGAACGCCGCGCCGACCTGGTGGCCTGGGCCGAGGCCAATGGCGGCCTGCGGGAACTGAACGAGGAACGCTTGCCCCTGGAAGAGGTCTTCCGGGATCTGACGTCGGGTCCGGGGTCCGGGGTCCGGGGTCCGGGGTCACAGGATTCCAACGCTGCTGGGTCAACGCCAAGCCACCCCCACCGCCCCGAGACACCGAACACTGGGACCCCGGACCCCGGACC
>CAIUVD010000203.1 GCA_903902515.1 uncultured Planctomycetota bacterium
CCGCAGTTTCCGTGAAGTTGGCTTCCAGGTACTTGCGCAGACGCTTGTTACCTTCGCGGCCTTCGCTGGCGTTGTAGACCTCGTTATCAGCGAGGGCGGTCTTGAGGTTGACGTTAATGAGGTCGGAAGCGGTGGTGTTGATCAGACCGACGGTGCTGGCGAGGTCGATACGCTGGTTTTGACTAAGATTCCCGGCGCTGGCAGCGACGGCGGTCTCAGACACCAGCTGGCCGAGGATCGGCAGCTTCACGACGTAGGCGTCCATCATCCAGTAGGAATCGAGATCCGGGTCGAGGATGAGGTTCGAGGTATTACCGACGGTATTGAGGATCAGGTCGCCACTCAGCAGGGCGCCCAGGGCCGCGGCAACCTCGGCCTGCTTTTCCGGCGGCGCGGCCTTGAGGGCGGCAACCCCGGCGCGGACCTTGCCCCAGACCTCGGCAGTGACCAGGGGCTCGCCGTAAAGAGCCTCGACGACTTCAACCTCTTGGGCGCGGGTTTCGACCCGCGACAGGATGCCGGCCCGCTCCGCGAAGGAGGCTCCGGTGGCCGCCGCGACCCGCAGGTGCTGGACTTCCGCCAACAGGTGACGGGCCGGGGTGATATAGGCTACACCAAGGCTTTCCTTGGCGTTGAAGTCAATGGAGTCGGTGGTCTTCTGCCACAGCAGATAGGCCACATAGACGTCGGGAATCAGCAGGATGTAGAGCAGGATCGAGCGGGCGAAGCGGATCCGTTCGACGAAGAAATAGACCGGCCAGAAGAACAGGCGGGCAAATGAGACGGAGGCAGGTGACGACATGGGCTTCCTCGGGATCGGTGGAGGTCAGGCAGCGGTGGCGAAGCGGAGACGATCAAGACGGCGCAGGAGGTCGGCGGTGCCGACGACCGTGGCAATACCCAGGCCCGGCAGGGGCTGAAACCCGGCGACCCACGGCGGCTCGCCAGCGGTCCGGGCTGCCGGGCGGTAGGTGGCGGGATCACCCGCCAGCACCCCGGCACAGGCATCAATAGGCAGGGCGGCCAAAGTCACGGCGGTCCGGAGGACGAGCAGGGGCGACGACCCCATGGCTACTGGTGGCAAGTCAAACAGGCGGCGGGAATCCACCACCGCCAGGGGCTGACCCCGACGACTGATGAGGCCCAGGACCCCTGCCGGGCAGCGCGGCAGGATCGTCACCGGCGCAGCGGGCAAAACCTCACCGACGATCCCCACCTCAAAGGCCAGGAGATCGGTCCCGAGGCGGACCACGCACCAGGAGGAGACGGCCGCTTCACTCATTTGACGAAGCGCCCGATCATGGCCTTGATCTGGTCGGCGGTCCACGGCTTGGCGAGGTGGTCGTCGGCGCCCTGCTTCTTGCCCCAGAAGCGGTCACTTTCCGAGGTCTTCTGGGTCACCAGGACCACCGGGATCCCGGCCGTCGCCGGATCCTTCTTGATCCGGCGACAGGCTCCGAAGCCGTCGAGGCCGGGCATCACGACGTCGAGAAAAATCAGGGCCGGTTTCACGGCAGCGGCCTTGGCCACGGCTTCTTCCCCGCTGACCCCGTAAATCGGGGTGTGGCCAAGACTGGACACCAACTTCCCCAGCAGGTCGCGGTTGGTGGTGACGTCATCGACGATCAGAATGGTGGCCATGGGATTCTCCTAGACGAGCAGGCCGTGAAGGTCGGTGGCGTGGACCGGCGTCAGCAGGACCGCGTCGAAACCGGCGGTGGCCAACAGGCCCTCGCCGTCCGGGGCCTCAACCAGGGCCACCAGGGTCGCATCGGAAGATTCGAGACGGCTTCGCACCTGGCCCGCCAGACGGGGCGCGTCGATGTGGGCGGCGTCAACCACCACCACCCGGGCCCCGGTGCGGGCGATGGTCGCTGGGATGTCATCCGGTGGCACGACCACCGGCGGAGGCAGTCCCCGCTCGGCCAGAATACGGGCCAGATCGGGAACCATACGATCGTCAGCACTCCCACACCACAGCACCGGCCGAGTGCCAACCGTGGGTTGGGGCCGGGGCTCGACCAGCCGGATCTGGATCAAGCGGAACAGGGCGTGGAAGACCTCAAAGGTCGACAGGCGGCAGGTGTCGACGATCGCCCGCACGCTGCGACGGCCATCCACCAGGGCCAGCACCCGGCGTTCAACCTCATTGAGGTCGAGGGCCGGGAGGCGTTCCCGTAGGTTCAGGGCTCGGCTGCACACCTGATCGAGGGAGGCGATCTCCAACTCAATCTGAGACCAGTCATCGACCTGGCGCAGGCGTTCGAGGGCCAATTGATCGGCGGTAATGGTGTGGGCGTGGCGATGGATCTCGGCCGGCAGGGGCGCATGATCACGCCATTGGAATGGCCGCGGATCCCCCGAGGAAGCTGCCAGGAGTGCTGCCAAGCCCATGCGGTGCAGGACCGCCGGGGCGGCCGTTCCACAGGCACCGTCAATCAAGGCGACCACCAGGGGCAGGTCCGAACCGGCAACCTGCTGCTGGGCCCGGGCCAAGTCCTCGGCCTGGATGCCGACGCCCGCTGCGGCAGCCGCTTCTGAGGCAAGGGCCGCTGGCACCGTGACCAGCACCAGTTCACCCCGTTCGCAGAACAGGGTGAGGGTCGAGGCCCCGGTGCCGAGCAGAAGCTCCCCCGTGCGGCCCAGGGAGGCGAGCAGCCGCACCAGGGCCGGAATCGGTACCAGGGCGGTGCTTCCCGACAGTAGCGATGGCTCGACCGGGGCCACCACGGGCGCCGGTACCGCCACCGGGATCCGGGGCTCCAGGGCCGCCATCTCCTGGGGAACGGCCTCGGGCACCACGGCAACCGGGGGCGGGGCTTGAGCCGGAGCCGCCGGGGCAACCGGACGGACAATGGTCCCGGTGGCCGGACGGCGCAGGATCCGCGCCGTCAGGTCGGTGATGGCCGCCGGAGTAAATGGCTTGGCGATGAACTCGGCAACCTGCGACAGGCCCTTGAAGGCCCGGCGGACATCTTCGTCGCCCTTGGCCGACATCACCACCACCGGAATGCCGGCGGTCACCGGATCCGCCGACAGATCCGCACATACCTCGGCACCCCGCCGATCCGGCAGGACGTAATCGAGAAGAATTAACTTTGGCCCTACGCTGCGGGCTAATGCCAAGCCCTCGGCGGCGCTGGCCGCCAGCACCACCCGGTAACCGGCCCGCACCAGAGACATCTCCAGAAGCTTGCGGATCGTCAGGCTGTCATCGATGACCAAAATCGGCATTAGCGCACCACGTCGATCAGCAGGGCGTTGAGGGGGCGGCCAGCCAGGGCCGCTTGCTCCTGGGCATGGGCGGCGACGGCCTCGATGCCATCCCGAGCCACCCGGTCAAAATCCGGCAGCGCGGGCACGTCGGTGCCGATCAGCAGCAGATCCCCGCGCAGGGAGGGCAGAAGCCGGACCTCCTGGCCCGCCGGGAGCGTCCAGTGGGATGGCAGACGACGGTGAGAAAACAGTGACACCAAGGCCGCCCCCCGGTGGGCCAGGCTCCATGGGCCCGTATCCGCCGGCAGCAGCACGGCCGCCGCCGAGACCCCGGCCCGACTGAGGAGGGTCGGCATCAGGCGGGAGGCCGCAAAGGGATCTCGGCAGGCGGGCGCCATGGACGCCAGGTCCCGCGCCGCCGCCGCCGCCTCGCCACCACCCACCACAGCCACCAGGCCGCCCTCGGTCGGCAGGACCGCCGCCGGATCACCGCCCAGGAGCGTCGCCGCCCATCGCCGTCCCCGCCACGTACGGGGCGAGGCTTGGTGAATCTCGGGACGATGGGCACGCTCGATGGCCGCCCGGATCCGTTCGGCAATGGCCGGCGCCGGCAAAGGGCTATCGAGAAGGGTTAGACGCCCTCCAGCCAGAAGCACCGACGGCCGGATCAGCGGCTCATCCGACAACAAGAGCACCGGCACCCCGGTGAGATGTTGGTCGGCCAGTTCCGCCAAGGCCGGGGGAAGACGCCGCTGACCCTTGGGAAGAACGCCCAGCAGGACCGCCGGCACTGGATCTGGAACCGGGGCGCCGGCCCGCCAACGGGCGGTAGCACAGGCCGCAAGTGCCGCCGCTTCTTCCAACAGTCGCTGCTGCTGGGGTGGGGCTTCAAGAATCACCGCCGTGCGAAGCAGGCTCATGCCGCCTCACGCAGGGAATGGGCCAGGGCTTCGATCTGCAAAACTAGCACGTCCCGACCATTGGCAGTCCGACCTGGTCGGAGCCAACTCGCCGGACAGGCGACCGAGGCCCGCCCAGCCGGGGGGAGCAGGGATACCTGCTCCAATTGCCCCGCGCCATCCGCACAGAGGGCCAGTACCACGGACCCCGGGAGGGCCACGGCAATGGCGGTTACCGACCGTTGAACCAGGGTCGGGGCTTCGGACCCAAAAAGCTCAATCAACAGACAGGGGCCCTGCGGGAACTGCACCACCCCGCCAACCCACGGCTGGGCCAAGGGCAGGGGCGGCGTCGAACTGAGGGTGGCGATGCCCGCCACCGCCGCTTGGGGAATAGCCACCAACCGCCCCTGCACTGGCACGACCAGGGCGGAGAAGTGGGTCACCTGCATGGGTACCACGTCGACCATGGGGGGTGTCACTGCACAAATCACGCCGGGGATTATGTGCTGCAAAATGTTACCGATAACTCGCGAATCCCCCCATCTGCCGATCCGAGCTTACGATCCTAACTGACTATTATACATTTATTTATGTGAAAAATCATGAAACACCTGCATCATAGCAACCGCGCGCAGCAGTTTACCTTGCCCTGCCCACCCCGCTCGCTTTTTTGGCAGGTGCATGAGGCCACATCAATCCCGCTAAAGCGAAAACAAATATCATAGATAATATATTATTAGACCTCAAGTGAGCCGAACGCTTGCCTGGCGGCCCTTGGTGGCACTCAACCACCCACGGTCGTGCCATCCCTCACTCCCATATACCGTTGGCGCTCAGGGGAAAAGCATAACCCCCTGCTTTCGCAGAGGGTTATAACTGGAGGCGTCGTCCGGATTTGAACCGGAGTACACGGATTTGCAATCCGCTGCGTAGCCACTCCGCCACGACGCCGGATGCCCTGCGGCTTGCGCCGCAGGGAAGGGTCACGCCTGGGCGGTCAGCTTGCGCAGGAGGGCCTTGGCGGGGGGCTTCACGACCCAGCCCGACTTGATGGCGCGGGTGCTGGCGTAGATGCTGATGATCTCGCCGGCGATTACGCACTTCACCTTCTTGAGGTTGGGCAGGACCTTCCGCTTGGAGCGGCCCTTGATCTTGTTACCCACACCGCCGTCGCGACGAGCGCCCTTTTCGGCGCGGATCCAACCGACTTGGGTCTTCTTACCAGTGAAAGCACAGATGCGGGGCATGGCAATCTCTCTCTTCGAATAGGGGCGGGGCAGTATGCAAGGAAGGGGTGGTCGTCAAGGGCGGGTCTGGTGTCCCTAGCCGACGGGTCAGGCGGAACGGTCCTCGATCCCTTCTTTATGGGCCAGGGCGAGCTTCTTTTCGAGGATGTAGTCGGCCAGGGCGAGGATGATGGTGCTGATGACGAAGGTCAGGTGGATGATGACCTGCCACTGCACCAACTGGTAATCTGGAGTAGATACGCCCGGTTTCTTGAGGGCTTCACCCAGGGTGGTGAAGGTCTGGAGGAGGTGAATACCCGAGACGCCAATCAGAGCACCGGCCAATTTGGTCTTGAGGGTGCCGGGGTCGATGTGGTCGAGCCAAGCCGGGCGATCGACGTGGTTGTCGAGATCCAGTTTGCTGACGAATGTCGCGTAGCCGCCGATCACCACCATGACGATCAGGTTGGCGACCATCAGGAAGTCGATCAGGGTCAGAATGCCCTGCAGGAACATCGTCTCCGACATTTCCGGGGTATGACTGATAATGTGAAAGAGTTCGAGGCCGAATTTCCAGGTGTAGGCCCCCTGGGCCACGACCATGCCGACATAAATCGGCAATAGCAGCCAGCGACTGGCAAAAATGCCATGCTCAATGATGGATTCGGCTTTTTTCAGGGGAGTCATCGTTGCACCAGGAGGTCGGCAAGGGTCGCGCCGGTGGCTCCGGCGATGGCGGCTTCAGAGGATGCACCGCTTCTCAGGCGGTCCAGGACCATGGGCAGGGTGCCCCGGCGCCAGGGGACGGTGAGGGCGGTGGCCAGGGCCTCGGCCAGGTGAGGATCGACCTCCTCGGCGGGGGCTTCCAGGATCCGACGGAGGGCGATCAACCCGGCCTGGGCCCGGCGATCGAGCATCGCCTTCGGGCTCGGCCCCAGCCCCCCTGCGGTCGCCCCGATGATCTGCGACAAGCCCATCACCAACCACGGCGGCCAACCGCGTTCCGGCGGGGACTGAAGCGCCAGCACCAGGGGCGTCAGGCGGGCGGCGAGGCGGGCCCGGACCTCGGCCGGGGCCGGGATTTCGGGCAGGCGGAGCAGGGGGCAGGCGGGCCTGGCGAAACGGGTCTCCCCCGGGGGCAATCCGCTCACGGGGTCGTTGCCGATGACGATGACGAGGGGCCCCGCCCAGCGGACCGGCAGGTCCAAGTGGTTCATGACATCATCGTAGGCCAAGCGAGCCTCCGGCAGACTACCGCCCACCACCGCCACCGGACCAGCACCGGCCGGAAGTCGGAACTCGGCCAGGCAGCGGGCCGTCCAACCCGCCAACACGGTCTGCAGGGCCGGGGGCATGGGCCCGTCCATCCGACGCAGAATGGTCACCGCCGAAGCCTCATCCCCGGCTTCCAGCAGCCAGGTGATGCGTTGGACAGGCCCAAGACTCGACCATTGGCGGGCCGCATCGGAGCGCTGGGAGGCCGTCAGGGCCCAGGTCGGATACGCCACGACTCCCAGGGCCGCCGGCAGGTGCAGCCCCCCCGCCGCGTCACCCTGGGGCGGACATGACAAGGACAGGAACAACAGACCAGGATCCATGGACGGGCAGGAATAGGACTAGGGACCGAAAGGCGAGGAGCGATCCGGTTGGGGGAAAATCCGCTTCAGGACTTGCCGGGCTCCCGGCACCGCCGAACCTGCACCCCATGATCTTCCGTCGCCGGACTACCGACCAAGTCTACGCGACGCTGCAACAAGTGCAGCGGCGGATCACCGAACAGGGCGGCCCCGGCCCGGCGCCAGCCAGCCCAACGGTCCGGGGTCCGGGAACCGCCACGTTTCGCAGCGGAGCGGGAACGACCCCCATGAGGACCCCTCCTCCTGGTTCCCTGAATCCCGCCCAGCGGCGGGATACGCCGATGCCAGGTGAGCCCACCCAGGCTCCGTATCCCGTTGCTCACCCCACGTTCCCGGCCCCCGGTCCGGCCCGGGGTACCCTGGAACTGCCGACCCAGATGGCGGTGACCCTCATGCTGGTGTGGCTGACGACCTTGGTCGCCGCTTTTCTGATTGGTCGATTCTCGGCTCCGACGGGCCCGGAACTGGCCCCGGCCCCCGTGGCCGCCAATGGTAAGCCCCAGGATCCGGAGACCCCCTCCAATCGCCGCCAAGGAGATGCCATCTTCGTCTTGAAGGCGATCCCCCGGTTCACCGACGTCCAGAAAGCCGCCTGGCAGAAGGAGGTCGACCGCCTCAATGCCCTCTGCCGGACCAATGCCGCCAAGGGCTGGAAGGATTACTTCGCCCTGCGGGAGCCGGAAAACGGCGGCTTGGAATTCGTGTTCGGCTACGTCAACGGCCAGTTCGGCATCGACCAGAAACCCTTCCGGGACTTCGCCGCCCTGCTGCAGAAACCCACCGATAAGGGTGGTGCAGGGTACGTCTCGGCGACCTGGAAGACCCTTGAGTAGGACGGATCCTCGGTTCCCACGCCATGCCCTGGTGGCCGCCGCCGCCCTGCCGCGATGCCCCCCAGGGGAACTGGCCCACGATGCGGAGCATGTGCTCCGGGTCTATGGATGGGCCCTGCGCCTGGCTCCCGAGGCGGGCGCCGATGCCGATCTGGCGGGAGCCGCAGCCCTGGTCCATGACCTGGTTTTTGTACCCAAGGATGGCGCCGACCGGGCCCAGGGCGGGGAACGCAGTGCCGCAGCGGCTCCTGAGGTCCTGGCCGCTGCGGGATACGACGCACCGGAAATCCTCCGGGTGGCGGATGCCGTGCGGACCAGTTCCTGGTCCCGCGGCCTGGCCCCCGTCAATCCCGAGGGTGCCGTCCTGCAGGATGCTGACCGGCTGGATGCCCTGGGGGCCATTGGCCTGCTACGGACCGCCGCGTGCGGTCAGTTCATGAGTCGCGCTGACCGTCCGGGTCGCCTCTATGACCCCGAGGATCCCTGTGCCGTCAGCGGTCGGGCCCTGGATGATCGTCGGCAGGTGACGGATCACCTGCCGGCCAAGTTGCTGCGCCTGGCCTCCAGCATGCACACCGCCTCGGCTCGGGCCGAGGCCCTCCGGAGGCACGGTTTCCTGGAAACCTTCCTGGCGGAACTGGCCCACGAGACCGACTTCAAGGCCAATGGCATCCCACGGCCCGGGTAGCACGATGGAACCACTGGCATTCAGCAGGATCATACCTGATACTAAGAAGTACCTCCTGCTCCTGGTCCTTCCTTATGCTGTCCCATCGATCCCGGTCTGTGCGCGGTGCCCCTTGGCTCGCGGCGCTGCTTCTGACCACCAGTCTTGGGGCCGCCGAGGACCCCACCGCCCTGCTCGGGCAAGCGCGCAAGATCCTCGTCGAGGACCGTAACGAGGAGACCTCACGCGCGGCCATTTCCGGCCTTGCGCGCACGGCCAGTCCGGAAGCCCGGGTGGCGATCCTGTCGGCGGTAGCGGATGCTCGACCGGCCTGGGCTGGAAGTTTTGCCGGCGAGGCCCTGGCAGATCCCAGCAGTGCGGTCCGAGCCATGGCCATCACCGCCCTGGGGAAAACCTGGCCGACCCACCTGGATGACCTCGACCGGGTACGCCGCCTCCTGGGCGACTCGGATCCGGCCGTCGTCCTGGCCGCCGCCGGCTTCATCAACCGCGTCCAAGACGACGGCGCCCTGCCCATCCTGGTCGACCGCCTGGAAGGCGACCCCACCGGCACCATTCGCAAAACCATGATCAGCCTGGCCGGTCCCGACCCGGGGACCACCGCAGCCTGGCGGGAACGCCTCATGGAACGTAATACGCGTCTGGTGGGCCTCGCCGAGGCCATCCGCCTGGGGCAGGCCAATAAAAACCCGGATGTCGTCCGCGAAGCGATCCAGCAACTCCCCACCCTGCGCAATCAAAAGGTGGAGGCAGGCCTCCTGCTGCAGGATCTGATCGGGAGTAGCGACCCGGCCGTCAGCCGGCTGGCCCGTGAAACCCTGGCGAACCTCGGGGGACCGGTCCACGACTGCCTGGTGAAGACCGAAGCGCTAAAGGCCGCTGGGCCGAACGCGAAGACGGCCCCCTCCAAGGCCCTCCAAGTGGTCGCATTGGCCCCCGCCCCCCCCACCCCACCGTTGATCGACCCCGCCGGCCTGGTGGTCGGCCTCATTATCTGCGGCATCCTCGGCGCTATCGGTTGGATGTTATGGAGTGTCAAACCGATCCGCGAAGCCACTCGTCGCATCACCCGGGCGGCCACCCAACGCTTTACCAAATCGATTGTCAACCCGGCCCGCAAGGCTGGTCGACACCTGACGACGAGCATCACCCGACCCGCCAAGAATTCCATGAAGGCACTGACGGCCCGGATCTCCAAGCCCAAGGCTAAACCACCCACCTGACACGCCAACAACCGGGCTGTGGTTCCCTGGTTGACCGGGGTCCCAGGGGTGCCGATCCTCGGCCGCCATGATGCCGACGCGCCACGTCCTGTCCTCTCGCCTCCTGTCCCCCAGCCTCTTGGCCTTGGCCGCCCTGTGGGGTGGAGGCGGTTCCCTGTGGGCTGCTACCGCAGATGAGCGGGACCAGCATTTCATCGCGGTCCAGGGGCTGATCGACCGGGGCATCCGGCCCAGTGCCGAACGGCAGAAGGTCGCCTTCGCCAAGGCCGGGTATCCCGAGGCCGCGTGGCAGCAAAAGGCCCTCGATTGGTTCTACGCCGAAACCTTCAAAACCGTCGTTACCGACCCCAAGGTGGCCGCCGCCCTGGATAAGGAAGGCGACCTTTTGAAGAAGGACCTGATGACCGCTGACGCCGCCGGCAAACTGCCACCGGCGGTCAGCGCTTTCCTGTCCGGGATCGGCGATCCCTCGCGGCGGTTGGTCAACACCATCAATCAGTTCCTGGAACCCGACGCCCTCAAGCCCCTGGTGGCCCCGGCGCCGGAGCGCGTCGCCCAGGCTTCGCGCCAGATCGAATCCCTCCTGGAGGCCGCTGACGCCACCTGGACCAAGAACGTCCGCCGGATCACCGCCAACAAGGCCGTCGAGACCAACATCTGGGATCTCAACGAAAAAGACCCGAAGTTCCAGAAAATCGCCATGGAGGCCGTGGGCGCCCGGGCCGATGCCCTGCGTGGGGCCTACACCGCCCACCTGGTGCTCCGCGAGGTCATCACCCGCGGGGCGACCTGGGGCCTCGATCCGGCCCCGGTGACCGCGTGGTACAAGAAGTTCCTGACCGCCAACGCCAAGACGATTGCCGACTGGGACTACAACTGGGGCGACTTCCAGCCGGATTTGAAACTCTACTGCAATGTGATGCTGCTCGAAGCCCTGCGCCACAAGGTGCCGGATATCAATCAGGATGAAATTGAGGTCGAGGTGATGAAAATCATCGACCTCGACCTCAAGCACTACCGCGATGCCGTGCGTGAAGGTGTCCTGGAATTGCAGATCAAGGCCTGGACGGCCCTCATCAAATCCCGCCTGGAACTCGGGAAGCCCGAGGACCTGGCCAAGGGCCAGGCCCATTGGGAAGCCTTCCGCGAACGCTCCCGGGGCCTCAATAACATGAAGCCGGCCTGTGCCGTGCCCAGCCGGGCCATGTACCTCGGCCAGTTGTGGATCACCGCCGGCCGCCTGCTGGAAGCCAAGGGCGACAAGGCCGGGGCCGCCACCCTCTACGGCGAGGTCGCTGGCGCCACCAAGTTCCAACCCCAGATGCTGATCCAGGCCGCTACCTCCCGCCTGCGGAGTGGTGGACCGGCCACCGGTGGCAGCAACAGCTGGGCTAGCCCGGCCGCCGCCCAGGATCCGACCCAGGCCCTCAGCGTGGCTCGGGTGCTGATGCGCGAAGCCAGCAATACCGCCGACACCAAGTTGGCCCGCAGCCAGCTCCTCCAAGCCGCGACCCTCCTGCGGGCCGGCATCCGCGGCCTTGAAGACGGGGATGAAGCCCTGTTCATCGAGGTCGGGCCAGACCTCTACAACCTCTACGCCGCCGTGTTTAGTCGCCTCGACATGCGCTGGCATGCGGCCATCGCCGCCGAGGAAGGCTTGTCGGCCGTGGCCACCCGGATCCAGCCCAAGGGCGCCAATCCGTGGAAGCGGGGCGATGTCTGGACCGAGCAGGGCAAGAAGGTCACCACCCTGGCTAAGAACACCCTGGCCCTGGTCGGTCAGTTGTACTCCCGGGCCAAGGGCAATGGCGTGCAACGCCTCTACGACGACGCCATTGATCTGGTGAAGCGGGTCGCCCCCGAACTGGCCGGCGAGAACCTGGAATGGAACCAGGTCCTGTTCCGCTTCGGTGAGGGGGAATTCGCGGACTGCATCGTCAGCGCCCAGGCCTACGCCAAGAAATACCCGGACCAGGAACTCAAAACCTTCGGCCTGATCGCCTCGTCGCGCATGAGCCTGATCGACGAACTGAAAAAGAAGAAGGATGAGGCCGGGGCCCGTAAGGTCGCCGAGGCCATGATCGCCGACAGCGAAGCCATCTCCGCCAAGGCCACCAAGGCCCTGGAAGGCAAGCTTGATGAAGCCAAGGCCAAGGAATGGCGCAAAGTCCAGACCAGCGCCGAATCGAGCAAAGTCAGCCTGCTGATGGCCGACGAAAAGTACGCCGAAGTCCTGGCCAAACTCGGCCCCGACTATTGGAAGAACCCGCCGGCCGATGAATCCCTGCGGGCCCGCATGCTGCGGACGCTGGTCATCGCGACCCAAAAGCAGGAATTCGCCCGCATCAAAAACGAAGCGGCCAAGAACGATGCCAAGGCCCTGGTGGCCGCCTGGCCTCAGTTCGACTTCGCCTATGACGTCTGGAAGCGTCTGACCCCCGGCATCAAAGATCCCGAGGAACGGGCCCGCACCGAACGGACCGCCCGCAGCCTCGGCGTGCTGTTCCAATGGGCGGGCTCAGCGGCGGAAAGCTTCCGAACTCAGCCGGGCGCCCCCGAGGGCCTGACGGAAATCGCCCGCAAGGCCAAACGCCAGATGGCCGACTGCCTGGAACCGGGCCTGACCGAGAAGGATAAGCCCCGGACCATTCTCGCCATCGCCCAGACGCTCTGGGACATCGACGAACATGAGCGGGCCGTGCGTCTGTACGAAATGTTCCGCCAGGTCACGCGTGACGATGCCGTCGCAGCCGCCTTCCGAACCAATCCCAAGCCAACCCTGGACGCCGTCGAGTCCCTGGTTGGGGACCGCCCGGAACTGCGGGCGGAATGGACCAAAGTCCGGGATCTGGTCGAGGACAAGCCAGGACTGGCCGACCTCATCAAGCAGGGCGTCCCCAAGGACCAATGGGGCGAAGCCAAGGCCGATTTCAGTGCCGCCTTGGCCAGCCTCCGTGAGTTCAAACCCAAGGTGGATGCCATCAGGTCCAAGTTGGGCGACATCCACCCCAAGGCCATTGAAGCCATCAAAGCCCTCGACGCCGGTCTTTTAGCCCAGGTTGAGGACTTGGCGGTGCGCAGCCGCTTGGCCAGCGGTTACCGGGAACTTGGCCGCAAGGATCAAGCTCGGGCCCTGTTCCAGGAACTCTACGCCTATGACCCGGGCAACGGAACCTACGCTTCGGCGATTGTCGACATTACCCTCGACGAAATCAAAGCCGGCAAGGTCCAGGGCAAGGAGATCGACACCGCCCTCGACATCGCGAAGGGCATCCGCAACGACGCCGGCAAGGATCGCGATCTCTACTGGCAGGCCTCCATCCAGGCCTTCGAGCTATCGATCGCCAAGGGGGATACCGCTTACGTCAATCAGAACCTGCGGTTCCTGAGCGTCGATCAAAGCGATCCCAGCCACGATCTGGTCCTGCCCGCCGTCCTCGGGGACAGCGCCCAGACCGGCGACGACAAGCGCGTCCGCCGGGCCCGCAACGCCCTGGCCGTCGAACTGGCCCGCCGCTACCTGGCGTTGTTCAGTGCCACCGGGGTCACCGAGAAGCCGGCCTACACGATTCTCGAACTGCCGAGCGAGCGGCCGTTGACCGTCTTCGTTCCCGTGGACGCCCCACCGTTCACCCTGGTCACGGTACCAAATGCCGACGAGGTCGACACGACCATCATTGTCGAACAGGGAAAAACCGGATTGGCTGAAAAAAAGGCCGACAAACCCGCTGAAACGCCCGCCGCCACCCCGGCCAAGTGATGCCACCCATGAACCTGCTCCGCCTCTGCTCGCTGACGCTCGCCACCCTGGCCGCCGTGATGGCTGCCGAACCGGCACCCGCCGTCATTACCAAGCTCAATGATAAGGGAGAACCCGGAACGGCCTTCGAAGAAGCCTTCGTCGTCAACGAAACCGTCGATGGCCTCGAATTTCTGGTCGAAGATCCCAAGGAAGGCAACAAGCTGACCCTCAAGCGGGGCTCCTACCGCATCGAATACAACCGGACCAAAGACATCGACTTCTTGCGTGGTGAAGGCCAAGATGACCCGGCCAAGGCCGCGGCCTTCTACGAGAAAGCCGTGGCTGCTAACCGGTTCCAGTGGGCTAAGGAGGACGGACTGGTGGCCCTCGCCCGGCTCAATCTGACCCGCAAGCAGTATGACGCCGCGATCGCCGCCGCCGACCAGTTGGCGAAGGAAGCGCCGCGCAGCGTCCGCCTTGATGACATCTTGGCCATCAAAGGCCAGGCCCAGCAGGCCAAGGGCGACACCGCCGGGGCCAAGGCCACCTACACCGCCCTCAGCGGCATGGCCAAGGAATGGGGCCCCGAATCCGCCATCCAGGGCACCTTGGGGGCCGCCAACCTGCTGGCCGAAGAAAAGAAGTTCGCCGAGGCCGCCGCCCTCGTGGAGCCCCTGCTCAACGACAAACTCGATGATGCGCAGTTTGGCACCCTGGCCTTGGGGGTCGCCCAGTACCACCAGGCCGCCGGCAAGCTCGACGCGGCCCTCGCCATCCTGGCCAAGGTCGCCTACGCCCCCGGTACCGCCGGGGCCGAAGCTCACCTGCGTTGGGCTCGGATCCTGGCCGACCAGCCGGGCAGTGTCGCCGAAGCCTTCGACCACGCGGCCATCGCCGCCACCCTCAAGGGTGCCCCGGGCCCGGTGACCGACCAGGCTCGCCTGCTGATCCGCACCCTGGTTGATAAACTGCAGAAGGATCCGGCCCTGACGGAAGCCCAGAAGCTCGAATACCGCCAGTGCCGCGACAACCTCTGATTACCTCCCTGAGATCCCCCATGACTCCCCGGTTCCTGCCGCTGCTGACCCTGGCCCTGATGGCCTTCGCCGCCGATGACGATGAAGGCCTGCGTGATCGCATCTACCCGCGTTCAGGCCCGCCCATCGCCGCCTACGAGGTGGTGAGCGAGGGTGCCGACGAAGTGACCTTCAAGGTCACGTCCCAGTCGGCCGCCTCCAAGCGCAAATCCCGCGACGTGGTACGAATCGCCTACGCCGGCATGGACGAGGGTGCCTTCAAGACTGGCTTTGATCATTTGACGGCCGGCCGCAACGCCGATGCCGCCACGGCCTTCACCAGCGGGGCCGAAGGCGGCAAGGAATGGCACCGGGTTTATGGCGCGCTCCTGGCCGGGGACGCCCTGGAACGGGCGGGCAAGTTCAGTGAAGCGGCGGCCTCCTTCGCCATCGTCGGCGAGGGTCCGACCTTCGAGGCCCACCGCCTGCGCCTGGATGCCGCCTATCGTCAGGGGTTCGCCCTCGCCCTGGCCAAGAATCCTGCCGCCGACAAGGTCGTGGCCACCTTGACCGACCTCTCGAAGGGCCGGATCGGGCTGCCGGCAGAAGCCCGGGCCAACGCCATCCGCTGCGCCCTGGCCATCGCGAAGGATCCCGCCGCCAAGATCGAGGAACTGGCCCGCAAGGCGACGCTCCGCGCCGATGAAACGGAATCCTGGTTCCACTTTAACCGTTGGCTGACCGCCACGTTCCGTGCCCAGGGCAAGGCCCGGGAAGCCGCCCGCACGGTTGAAGGCATGCTCAGCGCCCTGGAAAAGGACCCAGCCCTCGCGGATGCCGGCCGGATGGTGGAACTGCGCCTCCTCAAGGGCACTCTCCAGGCCGAAAACGATCCTCAGTCGGCGATTCTCGAACTCCTGAAAATCGATCTGATGCCCGCCGGCACCGTCGATCAGCAGTGCGAAGCTCGCTTCCTCGCCGGCAAATTGCTGCTGGCGGAGGCCAAGGCCCTGGAGGCCCAGCCTGATACCGCCAAGGACGAGAAGAAGGTCGCCTTCGTGGCCGAACAGCGGGCCACGGCCAAGCACCTCCTCATGGCTGCCGCCGCCAGTAGCTCGTCCAAGCCCGCCAAGGACGAAGCCGCGAAGTTGGCGGCGACCTTACCCTGACCGAAACCGTCGTTCATGGGGTATGCTTTCCCATGAACGACGAAAATAAGATTCAGCAGGACGAACTCGACCGCCTGCTCCTCATCAATGGCTTTCTGGCCGAACCCCAGGACGGCACCCGTAAGAACCTCATTGATGAGATTCGGGATGCCGTCCTGGATTCCGGAAAACTCTCCATCAGCGAATGGGTGGCGCTGCGGGATCGGCTCAAAATCATCGAACGTCTGATCCCCCATATCGACTTGATCATTGAGCTGAAAGCCGGCCGTCGCCGCTAACGCGAACCCGTAGCTCTGCGGCGTCGCACCATCCGTTGTGCGGTACCATGCCAAACCGTCTTGCATGTTCGTGCAGCATGGAGTACGATACTGGTGGAAGCGGTGTGAAGACACCCGGCCCGTGCTGAGTCGGTCCTGTACTCAGGACCCTCTCAAGCCGCGTGGCGGTTCTCCGCCCGACCGTGCCTGCGCTCCCTGCGCCGCCGCTTCCCTTACCCCATCCCGGTCAGGTTGCCTACCGAACCAGTGCGCACGTCTTCCCATCGGAGGTCATCATGTCCGACCGCCTCGCCATTCTTGCCGGCGTCCGTACTCCCTTTTGCAAGGCGGGTGGACCCCTGGCAGGCCACGGAGCTGATGACCTGGGTGCCCTTGCGGTCCGCGAGGCCATGGCCCGGACACCCATTGCCCCCTCCCTGCTCGACGAACTGGTCCTCGGCTGCGTGGGCCAACCGGCGGACGCGGCCAACATCGCCCGCATTGTCGGCCTCAAAGCCGGCCTGCCCCAGGGGCTGATCGCCAGCACCGTCCATCGCAACTGTGCCAGCGGTATGGAAGCCATTTCCACCGCCCACACCAAGATCAAGGCCGGCGAAGCCCGGTTTTTGATGGTCGGCGGGGCGGAATCCATGTCGAACATCCCCCTCTACTTTAATAAGGCCATGACCGCCCTGTTCGCCCGATTGATGCGGGCCAAGGGAGCCTTGCCGAAACTCCAGACTTGGATGGGCCTGCGCCCCTTCCACCTCAACCCGATCATCGGCGTCCAGGTCGGTCTGACGGATCCCGTCGTGGGCATGAATATGGGCCAGACGGCGGAACTCCTGGCGCGGGAGTACCACATCCCCCGCCACGCCCAGGACGCCTTTGCCCTGGCCAGTCATCAGAAAGCCGTGGCTGCCGTCGGCCGTCTTGGCGAGGAAATCATCCCCATCCCTTTGGCCCCGAAGTTTGAGGTCATGCAGGCCGGTGACGACGCCCCCCGGGCGACCCAGGACCTGGCGGCCCTGGCCAAACTGAAACCCTACTTCGACCGTTTGGCCGGCACGGTCACCGTCGGCAACGCCTGTCCCCTGACGGACGGTGCCGTAGCCATGACCGTGACCTCGGAGCACCTCGCCAAGGAGATGGGTCTGACGCCCCTCGGCTACGTCCGCGCTTCGACCTACGCCGCCCTCGATGGCCGGCGCATGGGCCTCGGCCCGGTGTACGCGACCGCCAAGCTGTTCGACCAGACCGGGCTCTCGATGCGCGACATGGACCTCATTGAAATCAATGAGGCCTTCGCCGCCCAGGTCCTGGCCTGCACCACGGCCATGGCCAGCGAGCGCTTCGCGACCACCCACCTGGGCCGTTCGACCGCCGTGGGCGAAGTCGATCCAGCCAAACTCAATGTGAACGGCGGCGCCATCGCCCTCGGCCATCCCGTCGGGGCCACGGGCGCCCGACTGGTACTCACTGCCCTCCATGAGTTGCGTCGGCGCGGCCAGCAGCGAGCCCTGTGTTCCCTGTGCATCGGCGGTGGCCAAGGCGCCGCGTTTGTTGTCGAA
>CAIUVD010000204.1 GCA_903902515.1 uncultured Planctomycetota bacterium
CCGGACCCCGGACCCCGGACAATTTCTATGCCCCCCCTCACCCCCAACTCCGCTCCGAATGCCGCCCGGCGTCGCTACAAGACGCCGGTCCCTGCGCCCTTGTACAGCGAGCCGCCGGAGACCGGGACCTACCGGGTACGGCGGATGGCGGGGTACACCCTCGACCTGATGGAGAAGGTCCTGAAAAGCCGCATCCGGGTGGATGGGGCCCACAACGTCCCGGCCAAGGGTCCGGTGCTGTTTGTGGCCAATCATTTCACCCGTTTCGAAACCTTCATCCTGCCGTGGATTCTTGACCGGGCGACCGGACGGATGGTCCACAACCTGGCTCACCATGAACTATTTGTCGGGCGCTTCGGCCGATTCCTGAATTCCGTCGGAGCCCGCTCGACCCGGGAACCGGGCATCAAAGACAGCATCGTCGGTGACCTGATCACCGGCCACCACGATTGGATCATTTACCCCGAAGGGTCGATGATCAAAGACAAGAAAACCTGGCACCAGGGGCACCTCCACCTCAACACCCCAGACCGCTCGGGCCCACCCCATACGGGCGCCGCCCTCATGGCCCTCCAGGCGGCGATGTACAAGCAATTGTACCTCAATGCCTGGCGTCTGCAGGACGACGACACCATGGAGGCCCTGGAGGAACGCTACGCTTTCACCGGCAGCCAACTGCCGCGTCATGACCTGACCATCGTCCCCATCAACATCACCTATTATCCGTTCCGGCCCGGGATGAACCTGGCCTATAAACTGGCCCGGCTGTTCCTCAAACAGGTCCCCAAGCAACTAGAGGAAGAACTGGCCGTCGAGGGCAACCTGCTGCTGGGCGATACGGACATCAGCATTTACCTCGGCAAGCCCATCCCCCTCACCAACTACCTCGATGCCCTGATGCCGGCGGCGGAAGGCGTGAAGTTCGGCGGTCGGCGGGAAGCCTGCGGTGAGGGCGGCGTCGGAGCCTGCTCCCTGGAAAACCTCGTGGATCGGGTCATGAAGCCCCTCAAGACCCGGCTGACCACCCATATCATGTCGGAGGTCTACCAACACGTCACGGTCAACCTCGACCACCTGTTCTGCACCGCCCTGTTCGCTTCCCGGCACGATCGCTTCACCTGCGATCACCTGCACCGCGCCCTGTACGTGGCGGCGCGCAACCTCCAGGCCACTGGCACCCGACGTCGTCACGCCTCCCTCGATGATTCCCTGGAGGCCCTGGTCACCGGCGAGCCCTTTCCGCCCTTGGATTCCATCGTCGCCCTGGCCGAGCGCGAAGGCGTCCTCCGTCGCGAGGAGGGTTGGTACCGCATCTACCGCCCCCGTTTGGACGAACACCACGCCTTCCATGACGTACGGGTCCGCAATCCCATCCGCGTCATCGCCAACGAACTGGAACCCCTGCGGGAGGCCGTGAAGGCCGTGACCCAGGCCATCAATTGCCCCGAAGCGGACCTCCAGCAGCGGGTCGCCACCCTCCTGCACCAGGAAGACCTGGCGGAATTCGGCCGCGACTACACCCGGAGCACGACCGACGACGGCTTGAAGCCGTCCGAGATCGGCGCGCCCTTCCTTCTTCCGGGTCGCACCTCCCAACTCGGGGTGGTCCTCTCCCACGGCTACCTCGCCTCGCCCCGGGAGGTCCGGGACCTCGCCCAGGCCCTCCAGGCTGGCGGAGCCACCGTGTTCGGGGTCCGTTTGGCGGGCCACGGCACCTCCCCCGACGACCTGGCCCGGGTCCGCTGGCAGGCTTGGCGGCGGTCCTACCTCCGGGCCTACGCCGCCGCCGCCGCCCGCTGCCAGCACGTGGTCCTGGCGGGCTTCAGCATGGGCGGGCTCTTGGCCCTGCTGACGGCCGCCGATTTCCCCCGGCGGGTGGACGGCGTCATCACCGTCAACGCCCCGCTCCACCTCGCCGACCCCGCCAGCCACCTCGTCCCGGCGGTCAAGGCCTGGAACGGCCTCGTCCATGCCTGCCGCCTGGACCGCTTCCAATGGAGTTTCGTGCCCAACCAGGCGGAATGGCCCGACGCCAACTACGACCGCAACCCGGTTCACGGCATCTACCAACTCGAACGCCTGATGGCCGCCGTGGGCCCTCGCCTGCCCGAGGTCCGCTGCCCAGCCCTGATCATCCAGGCCGACCACGACCCGGTGGTGGTCCCGGCCTCGGGCAGCGAGCTGGAAACCCGCCTTGGCTCCGACGAAAAGGAGCTGCGCTCCATCGCCGCCACCCGCCATGGCGTCCTCCGGGGCGAGGGATCGGACATCCTCCACGCCCAAATCGTCGAGTTCCTTGACCACCTGCGGGACCACTGGGATGCCTGACAGCGCCCCCCGCGCGTTGGAAAATCCCCCTCGCCCGGGGCTGGTGATGGATAGCCTGGGCCCATGCGAAATCGGGGATTCACACTCATCGAACTGTTGGTGGTGATTGCCATCATTGCCATTCTGGCGGGGATGGGATCCGTGGGCATGAGTTTGGCCAGCAAGCGCAAGGCGGTCGTGAAGACCCAGGCCTTGATGGGGCAGCTGCAGGCGGATCTCACCAGTTTTAAGACGGTCAACGGGTGGTACCCCGAAGAGGCCACCAATCCAGGGCTCCCTTCAAGCGGCGAGAATTGGAACAACGCTTATGGCGTCAGTGGCACCACCATGGGCCCGGCAACTTCCGCCAATTGGAACGAAGCAGCCATCTGTCTCATGTACCAACTCAACTTGATGGGGGCGACCTACAAAGATCTGAACGACGCTTGGAAGTTGCCCCTGCGCTACCGGTCCGCGAAATACTACCCGTTCAACGGGGTTGGTACTGGCGTCGACAACGAAACCCCACCCAACAAGGACACCTACCAACTGTGGTCCTGCGGAGCGGATAAGTTAGACCAACTGGGCCTGGGCGACGACCTGACCTCCTGGCCCAAGTGACCATGCCAGCCCGGGACTTCTCCGTATCGCCGGGTTCCCGTCCTGGGGTGACCCTGATCGAACTGCTGGTCGTCATGGGCATCATGCTGACCCTGATGACCCTGGGGATCCAGGCGTTCTCCCGGGCCAACCGGGTGAATCGCCTGACCGCCACCCGGGATCTGGTGGCCGACGCCGTGCGCCAGGCCCGGACCACAGCCAGGGCTACAGGTCGACCTGTGCAACTGCGGGTGACGGAACTCCGGGACGCCAGCAATGCCGTGACCGGCGGGACCATTCAAGGATTGATCCAAAACCTGCTTTTTTCTACGGGTTTTGAAACCCCGGCACCGTCGGATGTCCCGATCCCCCCCAAGTTCCGGATCCCGGGTGGCTTTCAGGGGCAGGGGTTCGTGATGTCCCCGACCCAAGTGTATACGCTCATGGATGACCGGCCCAAGTTGGAGCCACGCTCCATGATTCGGGCCCAGGATGGATTTCGTCTCTCCATCGCGGTTCGGGCGGGCCCACCGGGGAGCGGCGGGATCCTGCCCCTGGTCATGCTGTCGGGCTCTGCCCAGGGCGCACCAGCCGTGGATAATGCTGCCAACACCATCGCCGGCCTGCGTCTGGTCGCCGTCAACCTGGCCCTGTTCCCCCCCTCCCCCTTCAGCGTCGTCATCTTTCACGGTCGCGTGTACGGGGACCTGTCCTCCAACCCCCTCATCGTTCCAGGTAATGGCAACGATAATGATGGCAGCAATTTCATTTGC
>CAIUVD010000205.1 GCA_903902515.1 uncultured Planctomycetota bacterium
GGTCCGGGGTCAAAGACAGGATCGGTTACGGATTCTCTGGGCTTGGGCGATTCCCTGGCCTTGAATTGGCGGGACCCCGGACCCCGGACCCCGGACTCACTGGGCGTCAGCCCGCCAAATCCGCCAAATACCGCTCCGCTTCCAACGCCGCCATACACCCCATCCCGGCGGCGCTGATGGCTTGGCGGTAATGGTGGTCGCGGACGTCGCCGGCGGCGAACAAGCCGGTGATGTTGGTCTTGCAGCCGTGTTCGACGTCGATGTAGCCATCGGCATCGAGTTTGACCCCGGTCCCGGCCAGGAACTTGGTGTTGGGGGTGTGGCCGATGGCCATGAAGGCGCCCTTCACTTCCAGGGGCTTCTCGCTGCGATCGACCGTGCTGACCAGGGTTACGGACACCAATTTGCCCTTAGCGTCCGTCTGGTAGCCGCCCAGGGTGCTGTTCCAGATCGGGGTGATCTTGGGGTTGGCCAGGACCCGGGCCGCCATGACTTTGCTGGCCCGCAGGGTGTCGCGGCGGTGGATTAGGAACACCTGGCTGGCGAAGCGGGTCAGGAATTGGGCTTCCTCACAGGCCGTGTCGCCGCCGCCGATGACGCACACCGGGACGTTCTTGTAGAACGCGCCGTCGCAGGTGGCGCAGGCCGTGAGGCCCGACTTTTTGCCGGTGCCGTCAAGGAATTCCGCCTCGCCGGGCAGGCCCAGGTAGCGGGCACTGGCCCCGGTGGCGATGATCACCGCCTTGAATACGTCAGATTCCTCGGTGCCCTGGTACAGGTCGGACCAGTTCAGGCGGAAGGCGTCGCCTTCCTTGACGATGCTGGTGATTTCGCAGCCCTGTTTGACGGCGGTGCCGAAGCGGGTCGCTTGCTGCTCAAATCGGGCCATCAATTCCGGGCCCATGATGCCTTCGGGAAAGCCCGGGAAATTTTCGACCTCGGTGGTGGTGGTCAGCTGGCCGCCGGCCTGGCGGCCGGTGAACAGGATGGGCGCCAAATTGGCGCGGGCGGCGTAGATGGCGGCAGTGTAACCGGCGGGGCCGGAACCGATGATGGCAAGGTCGCTCATGGGGATCTCAGGGCGTGGGGTCGGGAATGGTGAGGAGATAACGGAAAGGTTGACGGTCCCGCTCGATGGCGGTGGGCAGGGCCTCAAGGTTGGCAATCACGGGATACCGCTTGGTCAGGCCGGCCTCGAAGGTGTGGAGGGCGGCGGCGGTTCCCTTGGTGCCGGCGGTGGCGTGGCCGGTGATCTCGGCCACCGTCGATCCCGCAGGCAGGCGTTGGATGGTCAGGGACTTGAGGACCACGGGGCACAGGGAGGGATCCTGCAATCCGCCGATGGTGCCGAGCAGCTCCGGGGTGATACGGGCGATCCGCCGCTGGCCATCCAGCCATTGGATGCGGGCGGCGGCGGCCGCCTGGGCGCTCCGGGCCCGTTCCTGGCGCGAAGCCAAGTCCCGGGCCTGGGGCAGGGCGGTTTCAATCCCCTGTCGGGCCTCCTCGGCGTCAACGGCCCGGCCATGGGCCAGGGCCAAGCCCACCAGGCTGAAGAGGGTCGCGACACAGGCGGCGGCCGCCAGGGCCCCGGGGCCACGCCAGAAGGTTTGGCGCGCCCGCCGTTCATCCGCCAGGGCATCCAGGGCAAGGACCTGAGGCATGCTCAGCCCGATGCCTACCGCCCATGGGCTGGGCAGGCCCCCCAGATGATCCAGGTCAGCGGTGGTCATCGACAGGGATTGGCCGGCAAAGGGATTGATCAGCTGTACGGGCCGTCCGGCCCGGTGGGCCAGGGCCTCTAGGAAACCATGGGCGAGGGCGCCGGCACCGCACACCAGAATGCGCTCCGCTTCCAGGGTCGGAAGATCCAATTGGGTGCGGGCGAAACGGGTCACGGCGGTCACCGCCGCCGACACCTGGCCGGCCTGTCGATGGACCAGGTCCTTGAGGTCATCGGGTGAGCCCGCCGCGAGATTCCGCACCAAGGTGCGGGCATCTGCGGGCGAAATGGAGCGGGCGTCAGCCACCTCATCCACCAGGGCCTCCATCCCGGGCTGATGGGTGCGCAGCAACACGACTTGGCTGTCCCGCATCAGGGCAACGTGTAGGAACCTTCCACCGACATCGACCAGGGCCTCGGTGCCCCGGGGGGGTGCTCCCTCTTCGGTCGAGATTCCCAGGGCCGAGAGTCCCAGGGCCGGATGGCACAAACCGGCCAAGGTCGCGCCATGGGGAGCCAGGGCCTGGCGGACCCGTTCGATCAAGCGCAGGCGGGTGATCTGCACCAGCAACCGGGCTTCGCCGTCCCCGGGAAGACGCATCCACGCGATGGAGGCCGGCTCGTCGCCTCCCAGATCCCCTGCCTCGAAGCGGACCAGCTGGTCCAATCGTTCATGGGGACCGTCGGGTTGGCACATGATTTTGAGCAGGACATCATCATGGGCCAGGGCCACCCGAACCGGGCCGAGCCCCGGGGGCAAGGGACAGGCTGCCAGGGCGGTCACGGGATCGGCCCCGGAAGCCACCGGCCACTGATCAAGGCGGACGATTCGGCCGTTCCTTCGCTCGACGAGCCGGATGCAGGAAGCAGTCACGTCCAGGGCGGTCAGCATGGGGATGCGACCGTAGGAACGGCGCGAGGTGACGGAAGGGGCAGGATCGCCGGATGGACCTCCGTGGACGAGACGCATTCGCATCAATCCATCGGTTTCTTTGGAATCCGCCGTGACCTGGGACACCTTATTGCGTCCATGTTCATCACTCTACGCTGGCCCCCACGAGAGGTCCTGCCGATGCGCGTGATTTTGTGGGGAGTTCGTGGATCCTTGGCAACGCCCATGAGCAGCGCTCAGGTGCGAGACAAGGCCCGGGCCTTGTTGGCCGAAGCCACGCCGGGTGATCTTGCCTCGCCCACGGCCATTGAGGCCTATCTTGACCGTTCTGTCCATAGTTGGACCTACGGCGGCAACACGAGTTGCGTCGAAGTTCAACTTGAAAATCAGACTTGCATCCTCGACGCCGGGACCGGACTCCGTGCCCTTTCGGGGGTTGTGATGGCCGATGGCCGGGGTGCGAATCCTCAGCACCGCATCGATGTCTTTTTCACGCACTTCCACTGGGATCACATTTGTGGATTCCCATTTTTCGGGCCGATTTACGTCCCAGAACGGCCCCTTTCCGTCTGGTCTGGCCGCTCCGATGCGGAAGCGCTCCTCCACAATCAGATGTCCGGGGCCCATTTCCCGGTGAAGTGGGATGGCCTTCGCAGCCGCATTACCTGCACCCACCTGCCGGAGGATGCGGCGACGGAGGTCGGCGGCGCCCAGGTCCGGATCCTGCCTCTGATCCACCCGGATAAGGCCTACGGCTACCGGATTGATGCTGGGGGTCGCTCCGTGTGCTACCTGACCGATACGGAGGTCAGCAAGAGTCCCCATCGCCTGGCCGAAACCTACGCGGCCTTTGTCGATGGAGCCGATGTGGTGATCGTCGATGCCATGTATGGATTCCTGGATTACCACGACCATATCAACTTTGGTCACTCCACGATTTTCAATTTCATTGATTTCTTCCGCGAGGCCAACATCGGCGAATTGGTGATTTTTCACCACGATCCCCTGGCTTCGGATACGGCCGTCTCCCGTCTGCGGGCCGATGCGGAACGTTATAAGCAACTGATTGCCCCCCAGGCCCGTTGGACCCTCAGCGCTGCCCGTGAAGGACAGTCCTGGGACTTCCCCCCCGTCGTCTCCTGACATGCATCAGGTTTACGAACTCAATGCCCGGACCTGGCAGGCCGAGCGGACCCGCGAGCTTGGCCGAGCGGCGACCCTCGACGACATCTCCTACGCGGTCCTCGATCACCTGGTGGAGAGCGGCTTCACCTGGCTCTACCTGTTTGGCGTGTGGCGCTCGGGGCCCCTGGGTATCGGCTTCACGGCTGCCGACGCGGGCCTGATTCGCCATGCCCAGAGCCTCCTTCCGGACTTCACCCTGGCCGATCTTGGGCCAAGTCCGGTGGCGGTGGCCTCGTATCAAGTGGCCGAGGAATTGGGGGGCGATGACGCCCTAGAACGTCTCCGGGATCGGGCCCGGGCCAGCGGCCTGTCCCTGATGCTCGATTTCATCCCCAACCACGTCGGCCTGGATCATCCCTGGGCCCGCGAGCATCCGGAGTACCTCATCCAGGGTGATGAAGAGGCCCTGCGCCGGGATCCGGGGTCCTGGATCCGCCTGCACGATCGGATTTTCGCCCATGGGCGGGACCCCTTCTTCGCTCCCTGGCGCGACACCCTGCAGATCGACTACGCCAACCTGGATGCCCAGGATGCCGTGATCCGCGAGGCCAGTCGGATTGCGGCCCGCTGCGACGGCCTGCGCTGCGAAGAGGCCATGCTCCTGCTCCCGGATGTGTTCCAGAACACCTGGGGCCGCAGCATTCCCGTTTTCTGGCGTCGCTGCCTGGATGGGGTCCGGGCGGAACATCCCGGCACGCTGTTCTTGGCCGAGGTGTACTGGAACCGCGAATGGGAACTCCAGCAGGCCGGCTTCGATTTCACCTACGATAAGACCCTCTACGACCGCCTGCTCACCGATGATGCGGAGTCTATTCGCGCCCATCTCCGGGCGGCCATGGACTTCCAGTGCCACAGTGTTCGCTTTTTAGAAAATGATGATGAACAGCGGGCCGCCGCCCGCTTTGCCAGCATCGATCATCACCGCGGGGCCCTGTTCATCACCGGCATGGTGCCCGGCATTCTGCTGTGCCACCACGGCCAAGAGGACGGTCGCCGCATCCACTGTCCGCACCGCCTGCTGCGCCGCCCTCCCGAGGAAGGCAGTGAGTTCCATCGCAGTGCCTACCGTGAGCTACTGCAAGTCCTGAGTGAGCCCGCCCGCCACGACGGCAGCTGGAGTCTCCTGGAGCCCCGGGACCATACCGGTCGCAGTCTGATCGGCTGCCTCTGGACCCTGCCCGGTTACCATTCCTTGCTGCTGGTGGTCAACGCCAGCTGGCACAGCGTTGATGGAGCCCTCGAAGCCGGTCCCCTGGCCCTCCACGACTCCCAGGTCCAGGACTTCCTGGCCGGTGGTCCCACTACAACCTGGAAACTGGACGCACTCCTGAACCACGGCATCCAGGTTGCCCTGCCCCCCTGGGGCGCCCGGATCTTCCGTTTGATGGCCCTCCGCTGACCCGGAGGGGTTGACAGCCTCCTCTTTCGCCAATACTCCTTCCCCACACGAGCGCTGGTAGCTCAATGGATAGAGCATCAGACTACGGATCTGAGGGTTGCAGGTTCGAGTCCTGCCCGGCGCGCCAGAACCCCTTGCAATCTAATAGGTTGCAAGGGGTTTCTTTTTTGGTTCGTGGCTCTCCCGCGCTGTGCCTACCCTATGCCTACCGGCGTTGGATGCGGTCCGTGTTGGGCTCCCTCGACCATCCCCAGCACCATGACCTTCTGAAGAAGGTGGGGCGTCGCGGACGCTCGGGTCATGACGCACTGCTAGCCCGTGATATCTGGACGCATCCCAGGGCGGCTAATGATATCCCTCGTACAGTGAGGTCCCATGGTCGTTGAAATGGCGTGGAGGGTCTGGAACGAAGTTCAGAGACCATTGGTCAGGGACCGCGACGGCTGACCCATGCCCGCTCCCCTTCCTTCGGTGAATTTCGGCTTCATGGCCGACTACGACCCTCTTCTGGTTCGCCTCGCGGCTCAGGCGGAAGGGTACGTCTTCACCGATAGCGAAACCGCCCTCTACAAACTGCGCCAGTGGACCGAAACCCTGGCCAAGGTCATCGCCGGGCGGGCCAGCGTCGAAGTCGCCGGCCTCGACCTGGCGGGCATCCTCCGTCGTCTGAAGGATCGCGGCTATCTGCCGCAGGAACCAGCCGACCTGCTGCATGTCCTGCGCACGGCAGGTAACCGGGCGGTTCACGACCTCGCCGGCACCCGGGAGGAGGCCCTGCGCTGCCTGCGCTACGCCCACAAGGTCGCCGTGTGGTTCCACCAGAGTTACGGCGGCTTCCGCGGGCGCTATGCGGCCTTCCAGCCGCCGCCCGAACCTCGGGATGCCACCGCCGATCTGCGGGAGGAGTTGGAACGCCTCCGCACGGTGACTCAGGAATTGGCCGACACCAAGGCCGCCATCCAGGTTTCGGAAGCCGCCCGCCAGGCCGCCGAGGCTCAGGCTGCCGACGCCTACCGTGAAGCCGAGGCCGCCATGGCCCTGGCTCAGGAAACCGAAGCCGAACGCGCCCGGCAGGCCCAGGACTTCGAGGTCCGTCTCGCGGTTCAGGCCGCCACCCCCCAGCCCGTTATCGACTTGGCCGCCATCCAGGCCGTCACGGCCGCCATCGACCTCGACGAAGCCGACACCCGCGTCCTGATCGACGCCCACCTGCGCGCCGCCGGCTGGGAGGCCGACACCAAGGCCCGAGCGTGGTCCAAGGGCGCTCGTCCCCAGAAGGGCGTCAATCAAGCCATCGCCGAATGGCCCACGGACAACGGTCCCGCCGACTACGTCCTGTTCATCGGCCTCATGCCCGTGGGCGTGGTCGAGGCCAAACGCCAACATGTGGATGTCGCGGGCAAGGTCCCCCAGGCCGAACGCTACGCCCTGGCCTTCGCCACCGACCCCAGCATGGCCAGTCCCGGCGGCCCCTGGACCGACGGCAACCGCACCTGGTTCCTCCCGTTCTGCTTCGCCACCAATGGCCGGCCGTTCATCCGCCAGATCCAGCAGAAGTCCGGCATCTGGTGGCGTGATTGCCGCCACGCCACCAACCACGCCCGGGCCATCGAATCCTGGTACACCCCCGAGGGCCTGCGCGCCCTGCTGGACAATGACCCCCACATTGCCGACCAGCAGTTGGCGGCCTCAAAGCCGGATCTTGGCCTGCGCGACTACCAGCACGAAGCCATCCAGGCCGTCGAAAAGGCCATCATCGAAGGCCGGCGGAACATCCTCGTGGCCATGGCCACGGGCACGGGCAAGACCCGCACCTGCATTGGCCTGCTCCATCGCCTGCTGCGCACCGACCGCTTCCGCCGCATCCTGTTCCTGGTCGACCGCTCTGCCCTCGGCATCCAAGCCGACGACGCCTTCCGGGAAGTCCGTCTGGAAGGTGTCACGCCCTTCGCCGACATGTTCGAAGTGAAGGGTCTGGAAGACCAAACCCCAGACGGTGCCACCCGGGTCCACGTCGCCACCGTGCAGGGCATGGTCAAACGCCTGCTCTACGCCGCCGACGACCAGCCCCCGGTCCCCGTGGACCGCTACGACTGCGTGGTCATCGACGAGTGCCATCGCGGCTACGTTCTGGACCGCGACCTCACGGACGCCGAACTCGCCTACCAGGGCTTAGATGAGTACCTCGCCAAGTACCGCCAGGTCCTCGACCGCTTCGATGCCGTCCGTATCGGCCTGACCGCCACCCCGGCCCTGCACACGACGCAGATTTTCGGTGCTCCGGTGTACTCGTACTCCTACCGGCAGGCCGTCATCGACGGCTTCCTGGTCGACCACGAGCCGCCCATCCGCATCACCACCCAACTCTCGACCGGCGGCATCCACTGGAAGGCCGGCGAGGACCTTAAAATCTACGACCCGGGCAAGGCCGCCGTCGATCTGACCACCACCCCCGACGACCTCGACTACGACATCGACGCCTTCAATCGGGATGTCGTCACCGAAGCCTTCAACCAGGTCGTCTGCGACCAGTTGGCCGCCCACATCGATCCCAGCCTCCCCGGTAAGACCCTGATCTTCGCCGCCACGGACCTGCACGCTGATCTGGTGGTGGACCTCCTCACCAAGTCCTTCGCCACCCTCTACGGTCCCCAGGCCGCCGACACCGTGGTCAAGATCACCGGTGCCTCGGACCGGCCCCAGGAACTCATCCGTCGCTTCAAGAACGAAGCCAATCAGGTGAAGGTCGCCGTGACGGTGGACCTCCTCACCACCGGCATCGATGTCCCGGCCATCACCAACATCGTCTTCCTGCGTCGGGTGAAGAGTCGCATCCTCTACGAACAGATGTTGGGCCGAGCCACCCGCCTCTGCCGCGACCTCTACGGACCCGGCGAGGACAAAGAGGTTTTCAAGGTCTACGACGCCCTCGACCTCTACGCCGCCCTCGCCCCGGTCTCGACCATGAAGCCCGTGGTGAAAGACCCCGCCATCGGCATCACGGAACTGTCCAAGGAACTCGTTCAGGCCACCACCCCCGAAGGTCGTGAAGCCGCCCGCGATGGCCTATGCGCCGCCCTCCGCCGCCTGGAACGCCGCAAGTCCTTCGACAAGGATTCCTTCGCCACCCTCACCGGCGGTCTGTCCCCCGCCACCCTGGCCGATCACCTCGGGAAGGTGGACGCCCCCACCGCCGGTTCGTGGTTCA
>CAIUVD010000206.1 GCA_903902515.1 uncultured Planctomycetota bacterium
AGCTGAATCCACAGGTAGTTGGCGTTGTCGGTGCGCGGCAGGCCGAAGGGAAAGCGCCGCCCCGCGCCCACCATGTCCTTGAGCCGCTCCTTGTCCACCGCGTTCACATTGAAGGGCGGATTGGCGAGCACGAAGTCGAACTGGCCGGTGGCCGCGTGCGGGTCGTCGTAGTAGCTGTTCACGTTGCCGCCGTGGCGGATTTCGCCCTCTAGCCCGTGCACGGCGAGGTTCAGGCGGGCGAGGCGGCCGGTCTCGTCGGTCTTCTCCACGCCGCAGATGGATAGCTCGGCGGACGGGTTCTGGTGGCGCTCGGCCACGAAGCGCGCCGACTGCACGAACATGCCGCCCGAGCCGCAGGCCGGGTCGAGGATGCGGCCGTGGTACGGCTCAATCACCTGGGTGAGCAACTGCACGATGCTGGCGGGGGTGTAGAACTCGCCGCCGCCCTGGCCTTCGCTCATGGCGAATTCGCCCAGGAAGTATTCGTAGATGCGACCGAAGGCGTCGAAGCCCAAGCCGACCGGAATTTCGGCGAAGGTCCGCAGGAGGTTCTTGAGCAGCAGACTGTCGAAGGATTCGTAGGTGCGGGGCAAGGTCGCCGCGAGGTGCGGGTTGTCGGCCTCGATGGCGACCATGGCGGCGTTCACGGCCCGTCCGGCACCTTCGCCCTCGGGGAGGTTCAGCAGGGCATCCCAACGCGCCGAGGACGGCAGGTAGATGACCCCGGCGGCATGGTAGGCCGAGGGGAGGTCTACCTGGGACCCACGGCGCGAGGTGGCGGCGGCGGCCTCCAACTTGGCGCGGTGGGCCTGGAAGCGGACATCGGCGAAGCGCAGGAAGATGAGGCCCAGCACCGGGGCCGAATACTGGGACGCCTTGAGGTTACTATTGGCCCGCAACTCATCGGCGGCGGACCACAGTTTTTGTTCGAGGCCCTTGGCTTCCGCATCGCGGAAGGACGGAGCCACCCAGCCGGAAAACCCCGCCCCAGGGGGTGCCACGGTCGCGGGCGTGGAAACGGCCTTGGGAGCGGGCGGAACGTCGATCACTGGGGTGGCATCCCCCGCAAGCCGCCGCAGGGACCCGCCCTTTCCCGGCCCCTTTTTGACCCTTCCGGCCGTCACCAGGGCTTCCTTCGCCGCTTCATAACGCGCCAAATCCCATCCTAACGTCTGACGCAAAGCCCCATTGCCCACCGCGTCCATGGTCGGCAGGGCAGCCCAAAGCAGGTCGGCATCGGAAGACACGGCGGCATCAGTGGCAGGCATGCCGGGCAGTTTCGGAGGGCGCGGGCGAAATGAAGGCGAGAGGTTGGCCCGGCGGTGGGCTGGCCCACCCGACTTGGCGCATGCGTTGCGCTAAACCCAAGCCGCGAAAGCGGTAATAGAGCATTTGCGGACTTGGATGTCTTGATGTATGCTGTCCCATGTTCTCCTCCCTCCGCGCCAAGCTCATCCTCCTCGGCTCCGTTTTCCCCATCCTCATCGCCCTGTTGTTGCTAGGGGGATTCGCCTGGCAGCAGACCGCCAGCGCTCGGACATCCGCCATCGACAAGGCCCGGGCCGTGACCCTGGTGGCCGAGGCCACCCGGACCAACATGGAGGAGAAATGGAAGGTGGGCCTGATTTCCCGGGAGATGATGGCCCAATGGGGTCGGGAACTGCAGGCAGCCAAGGCCGCCGGGGATCACGCCACCGCCGACCGTCTGGAAGCCCGGATCCTGGAAGGGGTGCCGGTGGTCAGCGCCCTCAAGGCGATTTCGGCCCACGCCGCCGAGGGTGGGTACCACCTGAAAGTGCCCAAGGTCGGGGCCCGGCGGCCCAGTAATGAAGCCACCCCCGAGGAACAGGAGATCCTCAAGAAACTCGAAGGCGGTCTTGAGGACTACGCCTTCTTCGACACCACGAAAAATGCCATCCGTTACTTTCGCCCGGTGCGCTTGAGCGAGTCGTGCCTGATCTGCCACGGCGACCCGAAAAATCCCGCCCACAATATCTGGGGCACCACCGACGGCACGGACATCACGGGCGGACCGATGGAAAATTGGAAGGCCGGGGAGATCCGCGGGGCTTTCGCCCTGACGATGTCGATGGAAGCCGGTGATCGGGATCGGCGACAGGCCCTGCTGCTGGCCGCCGGTGGCGCGGGCGTGGTCCTGCTGCTGGCCATCGGGGCCGGGCTGTGGTTCGCCCGGCGGGCGGTCGAAGAACCCATCAGCGCCGCCTGCCGGCAGCTGGAGGACCGGGCTCACCAAGTCCGTCAAGCCTCGTCCCAGGTCCTGCGCCTTAGCCAGGAATTGGCGGAAAATGCCACCCGCCAGGCCGGAAGTCTGGAGGAAGCCTCCGAGTCCCTGACGGAACTCGCCACGGCCGCCGCCGATAACCAGCACCGGGCGAGCACCATCGAGCAGGAGGCCCAACGAGCCACCGCCGCCGCCCACCACGGTCAGGATCTCACCGGCACCGTCGCCGGACACCTACGGGAACGCCTGGGGGCCCTCGAAGCCGCCGTGGCCCGGGTGGGAGCCGCCACCGACCGCACAACCAAGGTCGTGGCCACCATCGATGACATTGCTTTCCAGACCAACCTCCTGGCCCTCAATGCCGCCGTCGAGGCGGCCCGGGCCGGGGAGGCCGGAGCCGGTTTCGCCGTGGTCGCCGACGAAGTACGCTCCCTTGCCGTGCGCTGTGCCGAGGAGGTGCGGGCCTCGGCCACCCAGATGGAGGAGGCCCAGGTGGCCATGGGCCAGGTGGCCACAGAAGCCGCCGCCGTTCAGCAGGCCATTCGCACCGCCGTCGAAGAGGACTTTGCCACCGGCTTCAAAAATGCTGCCGAGACCAGCCGTCGAGTGTCGGAACAAATGGGCGGGATCCGCAACGCTTCCACGGCCCAGGCCCGGTCCCTGGACATCCTCCGGGGCACCGTCAGCGACCTCGACCAGGTGACCCAGGGCACCGCCGCTTCGGCGGAGGAATCCGCCGCTGCTGCTGCCGAACTGGATCATCAGGCGGAACAACTCCGGGAGCCGTTGCAGGGCCTCCAGCAGGTATTGCGGGGCTCGTCGTCCGATGGAAAAGCTCAGGAACCATGAAGAGATGACCGACGCACGGATCGGCGACATTCCTCCCCCGTGACCATGCCGACTTCCGATGGTGCCGAGCACAAACTACCGCGCCCTGGGGCGCTACCCCAAGGGCACCGCCGAGAAGGTCAACTTGGAGCTGGACTACCTGTGGGGTTTTTGCTGGTGGATTGACGAGCGGACGAGCGGAGGCGGGGAATGCCTAGGCCACCGCCCGCAGGGCGATGCGGCCATCGTTTTCCGTGTCGACAAAGGTGAAAAAGGAATCCAAGCCGATGGCCTTAATGACGTGGAGGACCTTGGGCGGCGGACGGACGACCACCATCGTACCACCGGTTTCCACCGTCAGGTCGAAGTATTTGACCAAGTAGGCGAGGACCGCCGAGGACATGTAGGTGCAGCCCGAGAGGTCGATCAGCACCCAACGAATGCCGGTCGAGGTAATCACGGTTTCGAAACGAGTGGAGAATTCGAGGGGAATCGGCTGCAAAAGGAATCCCGTGACCCGCAGGGTGAGGATGCCACCGTCATGGGTCACCGTCAGGTGGTACTTGTCGTCGGAGGTCGTCCCCCCGGCGGTCAAACCCTTGAGCAAGGCGGGGATGTTGTCGACCGCAGGGGTAACTTTGTTCTCAAGCATGATGCCGGCAGCTCCGTTCAGCAGTCTACCCCCGAACACCTGGATCCGGCAAGGGGCAAACGGCCTCCTCCGGGTCCGCGCGCGGGCCCGTGCGCCTTTACGCATGACCAATGGAACGACCTCTCCCTCGATCAGGGCCCAATGATGGTTTCGATGGTCGCCAATTCCTCGGCCGAAAAGGCCTGGTTGGCTAGGCTGCCCACACAGTCATCAACCTGCTGCGGTTTGCTCGCTCCGATCAGAACCGAGGTCACGCGCTGGTCCTTCAACAACCAAGCCAGGGCCATCTGCGCGAGGGTTTGGCCACGGCATGCGGCCACCTCGTTGAGCAGACGAACTTTGCTGACCGCTTCCGGGGTGATGGTGGAGCGCAGCCAGCCGCCGTTGGCCAAGGAAGCCCGCGAACCCTCCGGGATCCCGTTCAAATACCGGTCTGTCAGCAGGCCCTGGGCCAGGGGGCAGAAGGCGATGACACCCACGCCCTCCTGCCCGGCGGTGGGGAGAACTTCCCGCTCCGCCTGACGGGCGAGCATGTGGTAGTAGGGCTGATGGATGGTGATCGGGGCCCAGTCCTTCTGCCGGGTGATCGCCAGGGCCTGGGTGAACGACGGGTCCGTATAACTGGAAATCCCGGCATACAGGACCTTCCCCTGGCGAACCAGGGTTTCCAGGGCCCCGAGCGTCTCCTCCATTGGTGTCTCCGGATCACGCCGATGGCTGTAAAAAATATCGACGTGGTCGATGCCCATCCGCTTCAACGATTGTTCGCAACTCGTGATGAGATGCTTCCGGCTGCCCCAATCGCCATAGGGGCCGGGCCACATCGGATAGCCGGCCTTGGTGGAGATCACCAGTTCGTGGCGGGGCATCTCCTTGAGAATCCGCCCGAAGAGTTCTTCGCTGGCTCCCGGGGGGGTGCCGTAGTTGTTGGCCAAGTCGAAGTGCGTGATGCCATGGTTGAACGCGGTGAAAAGGATCTGCTTCGACTGTTCATCCTCGACATAACTCCCCGTGCCTTGCCACAGACCAAGGCTGATGGCGGGAAGTTTGAGCCCACTGCGGCCACAACGGCGGTAGGGCATGGTGGCGTAGCGTTGAGGGGAGAATTCCATGGGGATTCCTTGGGGTGGTCGTCGAGACCGATCGGACGAGCAATGACAGCTTCCGGTCCCCGACTGGGTCCGCATCGCCAACCGCAAATCTATGGGGGAAAACCGGAAGTCCTCATCCTATTCCAAATGGGATATCTCCGTGCCCAGGGAGGCCATGGGGCGATGGGACGAAACCCACATGATGGGCCGAACCGCTTGACGGGGGTGCCGTGCCAGGTCCGGACCCGACGGACGGCCCAGCCGCCTGGCGTCCTTTGCTCCATGGATCGGTCGCCTGTACCGCTCCGCCATCTCCCTCGCGCCACCCATGAGTTTCTGATGCCCCTTCGGCCCCCTGCGGGAAATCCAATCCTGCGTGGAATCGGCTTGTCCGATCCCCACGTATTCGTGCACAACGATCGTGCCTATCTATTTGCCACCCACGATTTTTCGCCTGCATCAACGTGGTTCGTGACCAAGGACTGGTGGGTCTGGTCCTCGACGGACCTCGTCCATTGGCGCCAGGAATCCACCCTGTTGCCCCAGGACACTTTCTGGAAGGCCGCCTCCAACGAATGCTGGGCTGGCTTCGGCGTCTGCAAAAATGCACGGTGGTATTGGTACTACTCGGCGGGTGCGGCCGACATCGGCGTGGTGGTGGCCGACACGCCGGCAGGGCCCTGGCACGATCCCCTGGGGCGACCGCTGATTGCCAAGGGCATGGTACCGACGGATTCCCGGGATCCGGATGTGCTGATCGATGACGATGGCCACGCCTATCTGGTGTTCGGCACCTTCGATTATTTCATCGTCAGACTTGCGGAGGACATGATCTCCCTCGCCGAAACACCTCGGCCGCTGGTCCTGGATCAACGGCATGGCCCCTACGGAGCAGGCCGGACGGATGACAAGCCGTCCCTCCACAAGCATGGTGGTCGCTATTATCTGTCCTGGTCCAGCTTTTATGCGGTCTCGGAGTCGGTCTATGGCCCCTATCGCTATCAAGGATCGGTTCTGGAATCCGCATCCCTCGCCCCCGAGTTCAGCGTGGTTCCTGATTCCCTGGTGCCCCCAGACTGGGACCAGTCCTTCGCTACGAACAATTTCCGCCACGACCGTCATGGCAATTTCTTCACCTTCCACGGTCAAACGTATTTCACCTGCAATGACAAAAGCCTCCCGGGCCGCAATGAGTTCTTCCGCGACTCCGTGATCTGCTACGCCCATTATCTCGAGGATGGGCGGATCCTGCCGGTGCGCATCGATGCAATCGGCGTGGGGCAGTACTCTGTCGGCACGTGGATTCCTGCGGTGGAATTCTTCCGAGCCTACCGGGCCACCAAACGCGTCACTGCCGATGGTGGATCCGAAGTCACCGACCTGGGTACGGGAAGCGTGCTGATCTTCCCCCACGTCCACGGCTTTGTGGGCGATGGCACGGCCACCTTCCGCTACCAATGCGAAGATCCCGCGGGGGGCACGGTCGAGGTGCGGGATACGGATGAAACGGGTGCGGTTCTGGGGTCCTGCCATCTGCCATCGACGGACGAACGGTCCGACATCCACGAGGTGTCCTGCCCCCTCCGCATCGCGCCTGGCACGCGGTCGATCGCCCTGCGGTTTCTCGGTGGCGAAACCCGCAGCATGCGACTCATGGCCATCTCCTTCCGCTAAAGCGCTGCTCCGCTCCTGATCGCTGACCCGTGTCGGACTTGGACGAGGCCGCGTTTCCGTACCCACTCCATCGCTGCGTGGATGACCATCGAAGGCCCCACCACGCCATATTTTCATGGTATAACATGTGACATCGTTACAGTTGATGCATCCCACGAGGACGAGGCCTACCAATGTCACCCTCCATTCTGGCCGCATTCCTCTCCTTGGCGCTCTCCGCCGGACTCTTGAGTGAAGAACCGGATCAAGCCCTCTCGCGGTACCAGGAACGGGCCCAGACTGTCCTCCAGGGAAACCAGGCCATTCTCATAAAATGGGCGGAGGCCCAGGCGAATGCCGCCGCGAAACCGAATACGGTGAAGGCTTCCATCTGGACTGCCGCAGCGGGATTCTGTCTCTCGGACACCAATCCCGCATTGTTGACCCCGGCCCGTACCCTTGCCGCCAAGTGCATGGAAAGCCGTTTGAAACGACTCTTTGCCGGCGGCAATGATGGCTGGGAAGCCTGGGCCACCGCCGATACCTGCGTTCGCTACCGCGACCTCATTACGTCGGATCCGGCTCGCTATGCGCCGGCAGGATATGTCGCCAATCCCCAGGCGGAGGACGGGAAATACTCCCTGGATGACTTATTCAAAATCGTGCTGACCCAGTCCTATTACGCGCCCATTGATAGCACGAGCAACCATTACCTGATGAATGCCACAGCCCGCTTTCTTGCCGAAGTGGCCTACCCAGGGGACGTCATCCTTCCCTTCAATCGCAACACGAAAGATCCGTTTGGCGCCGAACATATCATCGCGCGGGCTCGCAGCCTTGAACACGGTGGCCCAGGAGAGTACGGCTCACCGAATTATGGCGCCGACAACTGGGCGGAATTCCTCAGCCTTCTGCAATTGACCCCCACCACCACGCCCAAGTTCGCCGAGGTCAAGAAATGGTCGACCGGGGCCTATGCCGTCGCCTTGGCCGATGCCGGGGCCTTCTGGATGAACGGCAACCTCGCGATGTCGACCGGGCGGGGCTATCCGGCAACGGGGGCCTGGGGAGTGGCCGCCGGTGACGCCCTGACGTGGGTCTATTATGGCGGCGACTTCGGGAATCCGAATCTTCAAGCCACCGTCCTGGACACGAATGTCAAAACCCTCGCCGTGCTGGGCGCCGTGGGATTTGTCGATGGGTATTCACCACCTGCGGGCCTGCTCCACCTGGCCGACCGGGTGCCGCGCGTGAGCAAGGCAAATTTCGGACAAAATCGCCAGTATTCCTACATGACGGCCGACTACGGACACTCCAGCGAGAGCTGCAAAGAGGGCGGACATGGCGGTTGGCAAACCCACTGGAATTCCCGAGTGGTGTGGACCAAGCCCTACGACCATACCTATCAAGCGACGGCCTGGGTCACCAACGTGTGCGTAGACGCGCAGATCATCAATGGGATCGTCACCCCGAAATTGCATACCGATGGAAAACCAAAGTTTGTCGATCCCTATACCCTCCAGCCCATCCCGCTCTGGGGCTCGGCGAACTATGGAACGGGGCCCTATGAGGATTACACGCAATGGCAGGATACGGTGCTGCATGTCATGAACATTCCCCCACGGGAAAAGGCAGGAACCCCGGGTGGGTGCATGCCGACCCGGGGGGCGCTGGTGTACATGCCGATCCCCCTCACAAAAAATAGCGCAGGAGCGTTCGTTCCGGCCACCGAGAACTACCTGCCCCCGGTTCTCTCCAACGACAACAAACGGATCTACGTGGGGTACAACAGCGTCTTCATCGCCTTTCTTTCCACGGCCCCCATCGCGACCCCCGTCTCGACGGATATCATCGTTCGATCAAAGACCGACCGCCAACAATTCTTCCGTATCTACGGCGAGCCTGAGCGTGATGTTCAGACGGATCCCAATGCCTACATCCAGTTTGCCGTCGCGGTGCAAACCGCGGCGCCCAAGGATTTTGAAGGCGCCACGCTGGCCGAACAATTCCAGAAATTCTCCCGGGCAATGGACCAATTGGCGCTCCCCCACATGGCCAAGGTGGACACCCTGCATCCCATCTGGCAGTTCGCGAATGGCCAGGTAACCCTGTCGAATACCTACCAAGGCGATCGCTATCACGGGGGAAATGACGGCAAAGGAGATGACTGGATCGGCGGACCCAACAACGAGAACCCGACCCGCATCGATTACAAAAATTGGCCCCAGTTGCAGCAGGAACAGGTGGGGCTTTCGGCGCCGACGGTCAGCCAACCCCAGAAGGGCAATATGACCGTCCGGTTCCCGGGCACTCCGACCACGTTGTTTGATTTAACCAGTCAATTGGCCAGCACCTTCGAACTGCCTGTTGCCGTCGACGACTCCGCCTCGACCACCAGCGGACATGCCGTGACGGGCAACGTCCTGAGCAACGATCAAACCCCGAATGCAGGTAAGACCTTGCAGGCGATCATGGTCGGTGAGCCCGTCCACGGGACGATGATTTTGGAAAGCGACGGCTCTTTCACCTATACCCCCGAAAAGGATTTTGTCGGTACCGACAACATCACCTATCGGGCCGATGACTCGCTTGCGGATTCGAACGTCGCCACCGTGACCATCACCGTGACCGAGAACGCGTCATCGGGAGCTCCGAGCACAGGTGGTGTCCTCCCCACCGACACGGGCTCAAAAAGTGAGGGATCGAGCAGCGGGGGATCGGGCGGAGGCTGCGGCCTCGGCTCCGGCCTGACGTTGGTCGTTCTTCTGGGTTTGGGTGGACTGCGGTTACGTCGGGGGCGCAAAGCCGCGACCGTCAACCTCACCGGCTCAGGGCGGCCCTCCTGAGCATCCATCATCAGGTTGACGTCATCGGGCCTCAGCCCCGGGACCGCGTGCCGCTGGCGCGCATGGGCAAATCCAGGGTTGTGAGCGCGCCAGCGGCGCGCGGTCCCAGGTAAGCATGGTCAACCTGTCTACAAAAACTCCGTAACGTTCCCGCTGCATGTGGGCGGGAGACGAAAGGCGACAGATCGCCTAGCCAACCTTCCCACCCGCCTTGGCTTCCAGTTCCGTCCACCGGGCGTAGAGGCGATCGACCTCGGCCTGGGCCTTAGTCTGCTTGGCCACGAGTTCGATCAGCTTGTCGGCGTTGCGGGCGTTGGCGTCGATCTCGGGCTGGAGGGCTTCGACGGCCGCTTCAGCGGTGGCGATCTTCTCCTCCATCCGCTCCAGTTCCCGGCGTTCGCTTTTGCCGAGGCTGCTGACCGCGCGGGGGCCGTTGGAGCCGACCACGACGGCGCCGCCCCGGGCCTGGGCCGCCAGACGGGCCTCGGTCTTACGCTGCCACTTGGCGTAATCATCGACCGGGTCGACCCGGCCGTCACCCACCGTGCACAGGCGGTTGCTGACTCGGTCGAGGAGGTAGCGGTCGTGGGTCACCAGGACCACCGCGCCGACGAACTCCATCAGGGCTTCTTCCAGCACTTCGAGGGTCGTGATATCGAGGTCGTTGGTCGGTTCGTCCAACAGCAGCAGATCGGCGGGCTGGCACATCAAGTGGCTGATCAGCAGGCGGGCCTGCTCACCGCCCGAGAGTTTGCTGATCGGCTCGTCGAGTTGGTCGATGCCGAAGCCAAAGCGTTTGGCCCAGGCATGGACGTGGACATGGCCGCCCCGGAAGGGCACCGTCTCGCCATTGGGGCAGAGGGTCAGGCGCAGGCTTTTCTTCTGGTCGAGGGTGCTGCGGTCCTGGCGGAACCACACCGTCCGCAGGGCGTCGGCGCGCTTGATTTTCCCCGCCGCCGGAGCCAGTTCGCCGACCAGGAGGCGCAGCAAGGTCGATTTGCCACCACCGTTGAGGCCCAGCAGGCCAACCCGGTCGCCAGGGGCTAATTCCAGATCGACATCACTCAGGATCCGGCGGTGGCCGGCATCGGCGGCGCAGCCCGTCAGGGCCAGGAACACATTCGCCCGGCGGCCGGTGGCCGTGAAATCGATGCCCGCCCGGAGGGTCGCGTTGTTGCGGCCGTTGACCGCCGCCAGCTGGTCCTGGAGGCGCCCGGCTTCAGCAACCCGGGCGACGTTCTTGACCGTTTGGGCCTTGGGATTGCGGCGCAGCCAAGCGACCTCGCGGGCGACCTTGTTCTCCAGCACCTCCTGGTGCTTCTCCTGGGCCGCCAGGGCGGCGTCACGATTGATCAGGAAATCGCCGTAGCCACCGACGGACCGAAACACGCCGTCGGGAAAGCGCGGGTTGATCTCGACCATGCGGTTGGCCACGGTTTCGAGGAACCAGCGGTCGTGGCTGACGGTGACCAGGGCAAAGGGCGCATCGGCCAGCACGCTTTCCAGCCACAGGACGCCTTCGAGGTCCAGATGGTTGGTCGGCTCGTCCAACAGCAGGACCTGGGGTTCCTGGATCAGGGCGGCGATGATCGCCAGCCGCTTCTTCCAGCCCCCCGACAGGCTGCCGATGAGGGCGTTCTCATCGGCGAAGGCGGCCTTGGCCAGGGCCACCCCGGCGGCGACCTCGGCCTCGTGGGGGTCGTGGCCGCAGGCCACCAGGGCGGCGGCGGGCACGCTCCAGGCCGGGGCCTTGAGGTCGAACTGCTCCTGCTGGGGGACATAGGCCATGGTCAGCCCCCGGCTGACGGCTCGGCTGCCGGAATCCGGCTGTTCCAGACCGGCCAGAATCTTGAGGAGCGTCGACTTGCCGGCCCCGTTGGGGCCCACTAGGCCGATGCGTTCGCCCTCATCAACCCCGAAGGAGAGGTTTTCAAAGAGGGAGCGGGCGCCGTAGGACTTGGTCAGGGCGCGGACGGAGAGCAGGGGCATGGAGAATTTTCAGCGCAGGACGTTGCCGCCGTCATCGGCTGGCTTGGCATTGTTGATGTCGACTTCCGCCGGGGTGGCGGCGGGGTGGACCAGGGCCTCGGCGGCCCGGGTCAGGACGTGATTCGGGTGGGCAGCACGGAGGGCGGTGAGGGACGTTTCGGCCTCGGCCTGACGCTTGAGACGGACCAGGGCCAGGACGCGGTAGTAGCCGTTGCGGGGAGTGCCGGTGGCGGGGGTCTCCAGCACTTCGCGCCACTTCAGGTCGTCGGCCAGCCGGGCCACGGCCTGGTCGGACATGGCCGTATCCTGGACTGCGCCATCCGTCAGCCATGGCGTGAGGATCTGACCCAGGCCCCGGGCGGTGCTTTCCACCGGCTCGGTGGCCTTGCTGTCGGCAATGGCGACATGACTTTCGTGGCGACCAGCGACCCACACTTGGCTTTCGACCACCACGTTGCCGCCCGAGAGGCGTCGTTCGAGGCGGACCACCGCCGTACGCGGGGCCGCCTTGGTGAAGGCATCCCCGACCGACGGCCCCGCCAGGAGGTCCGCGTCCGAGATCCCCGCCGCCTTCAACTGGGCCATGGCTTCAGGCCCGACCACGAAACGCACCGGGATCTTAGCGGAATCCGCCGTGTCCTGGAGCCGCACCCGCACCGCATCGGCCGCCGGCTGGGCAGAGGGATCGGCAAGGAGGAGAAGGACAAGGAGGATCTGGGTGGGGTCCATGGGGTACACATCATGGGAGCGGCCGAGGGAAGTTAACCGTGGTTGTCCTGCCCCCCGCCAGGGCCACCATCCCCGCCCATGTCCTCCGCCACTGCCCTGCTGAGCGAAGCCGTGCGCCTCGCTGATGATGCCCTCGACACCTGGCTTCCGCCCGCCGCCGAGGCCCCGGCGCGGCTTCATGAGGCCATGCGGTACAGCGTGTTCGCGGGCGGAAAACGCCTGCGCCCGGCCCTGGTGCTGGCGGCGTCCCGGGCCTGCGGTGGCCGTGATGGGGCCTGCGCCCCGGCCCTGGCGGCAGTGGAACTCCTGCACACCTACACCCTGGTCCACGACGACTTGCCGGCCATGGACGATGACGACCTGCGCCGGGGCCGGCCGACCTGCCACAAGGCGTTCGATGAAGCCACGGCGATTCTCGCGGGGGACGCCCTCCAAACCCTGGCCTTCGAGGCCTGCGCGGACCTGGGTGGCCCGGCCGTAACCTGTCTGGCCCGGGCCACCGGCAGTCGGGGGGTGGTGGGCGGCCAACAAGACGACCTCGACGCCGAGGGCGCCCCCATCGACCAACACCCCGCCACCATCGCCCGCCTGGAACGGATCCACCGGGGCAAAACGGCGGCCCTGATCCGCGCCAGTTGCGAACTGGGGGCCATCGCCGCCGGGGCGACCCCCACCCAGCGGGCCGCTGTGGCCACCTTTGGTGAAGCCATCGGCCTCGCCTTCCAGGTCGCCGACGACATCCTCGATGCCACGGCGACGGCCGAAAAACTGGGAAAAACCCCTGGCAAGGATGCGGCCCAGGGCAAGTTGACCTACGTCGCCGTCCACGGTCTGGAGGCCGCCCGCGCCGAAGCCGCGCGCCTGGAGGCCGAGGCCTTCGCCGCCCTCGCACCCCTCCAAGAAGCCGCCGCCGATCTCGCGGCCCTCGGCCGGTTCGTGATCGCCCGGGACCACTGAACTCCCCTATCGAAACCTGAGAACAGGGGGGGGGGGAGTCGAAACTCAATCCAGGCGAGACTTCAGCAATTCCCGTTCGTAGTGCAGCTCCTTGGGCAAGCGATCACCCAGGCGGGCGAACAACTCGGCCTGCAAATCCAGTTCCCGATGCCATTCCTCGGGTCGAATGGCCTGGACCTCCGCCAGACGTTCGCTCGTGAAACCGGGCAGGCCCTCCAGATCGAGGGCCCCGGGGGGCGGCATCCAGCCGAGGGGTGTCTCCTGACCATCCGCGTGGCCGTGGCAACGCTCGCAGACCCATTGCAGGACCCGCATATTCTCGCCGAACCCCGGCCACAGGAACTTGCCGTCGGCGCCCTTGCGGAACCAGTTGACGTGGAAGATGCGCGGAGGGTTCACCAATTTCTTGCCGAAGGCCAACCAATGGGCCAGGTAATCGCCCAGGTGGTAGCCACAGAAGGGGAGCATCGCCATCGGGTCACGCCGGACCTCGCCCACGGTCCCGGCCGCCGCGGCGGTCATTTCCGAACCCATGGTCGCCCCGAGGTACACGCCATGGATCCAATTGAAGGATTGGAACACCAGCGGGAACGTGGTCGCCCGCCGACCGCCAAAAATGATGGCGCTGATGGGCACCCCGGCGGGGTCGTCGTACTCGGCGGCCAGGGCGGGATTGTTGATGAGGGGCGAAGCAAAGCGGCTGTTGGGGTGGGCTGCTTTCTCGGGGCTGGCCGGGGTCCAGGGGTTGCCGCGCCAATCCGTGGCCTGGGCCGGGGGGGCCCCGTCCATGCCCTCCCACCACACATCACCGTCCGGAGTCAGGGCAACATTGGTAAAGATGGTATCGCGGGTGACGGTGGCCACGGCGTTGGGGTTGGAGGCGGTATTGGTACCCGGAGCGACGCCGAAATAGCCGTGTTCCGGATTCATGGCCCGCAACTGGCCCGTGGCATCAGTCCACATCCAGGCGATGTCGTCACCAATGGTGGTGATCTTCCAGCCGGCCAAATGGGCCGGGGGGATCAACATGGCAAAATTGGTCTTGCCGCAGGCCGATGGGAAGGCGGCCGCGACATAGGTCACCTGGCCCTGGGGGCTCTCGACCTTCATGATCAGCATGTGCTCGGCCAACCAGCCCTGCTGGTGTCCAAGCCATGACCCGATCCGCAGGCTCAGGCACTTCTTGCCAAGGAGGACATTGCCGCCGTAGTCCGACGAGGTGCTGATGATCGCGTTGTCCTGGGGGAAGTGGGCGATGTAGCGATTGGCGGGATCGAGATCGAGGGTCCCATGGAGGCCGCGGTTGAACGTCCGGGTGCGCTCTAGTTCCTGGAGGGCCACGGTCCCGACCCTCGCCATCACGCCCATGGAAAGGGCGACGTAGAGCGAATCCGTCAGTTCGATACCGACCATCGTCCGGGGGCTGCCCGGGGGACCCATGAGGTAGGGCACGACGTAGAGGGTCCGCCCGGCCATGGAACCCGCCAGGAGCGCTAAAAGGCGGGCCCGCATCTCCTCCGGATCCGCCCAATGGTTGGTCGGCCCGGCATCCGCTGCCGTGGTGGTGCAAATGAAGGTCCGGTCCTCGACCCGGGCCACATCGTTGGCGTGGGAGCGATGGTAATAGCAACCCGGTCGGCGGGTCTGGTTGAGGGGGATCAGAACTCCCTCACGGACCGCCTGGGCAAGCAGGTCGGCGCGCTCCGTGTCGCTTCCGTCAAGCCACCGGACCTGGGCTGGGAGGGTCCGGCCGACCACCTCGGCCACCCAGGTTTGAACATCCGCAAGTGCTGTCCGGGTCGGTGCTGGGGTTCCCATGGCCGTATCCTCCATACTGGAAGCGTACACCCCATCAGGCTCCGAGGATAGGCCCGAAAACATCGTGGGGGTGGGCCAGGGCCCAGGCCATCCAAGACCGTGAGCCGAAAGCCTGAAGAAGCCCCAGAAGTCTCCAGAACCGGCATTTTTTAATTGTGGCTGGAGGGGGTAGTTGGGGCGTCGAAAACCAGGGCCCCATCGACGTACTGCAGTGACGTCGTGGCTTGCCGACAAAGCGCGCCCAAGGCGTCATGGAACGCCATGTCCCTGGCCTTGAGGGTGACGGTGGGATTGGCGGAGACGACTTCGGGCATGACGATGATGTTCTGCCCGCTGACCTGACGGAAAAAGGTGATGACGTCGGTCAGCGGGACATCTGCAAAATGAAAGGTGACGCGCTGTTCAAGGCGGGCGCGCGTCGTCGCGTCCACCGAACGGAAGGAGAGGTCCGTCACCGGCGTGCTCATGGGAACTGCGCCGACGGCATCGATGACGTACGCATCGCCCTGATACACCCATGCGGTGCCGGTGAGCCGACCAACATGTGCCAGGAGATGGCGCATCTGCATTCTCTCGACCTGCAAGGTCACCTTGTGGTTCTGCACTTGCGGATTGAGGACGAAATGAAGGTTCGTCACCTGGCCGAGGGACTTCACGAGCTCTCGCAGGCTCACGCCCTGAAAATCAATGGTGATCTCCAGGTCCAGAGCATTCATCTGGGCCGATTGTGGCGTCGGCTGAACCGGCGCCTGAACCGGCGGCGCCGATGGAACTGCCGGTTCAGCGGTAACGACAAGGGCCGTACCACCAACGACCAGCACGAGCGAGGCAGCCATCATCATGATCGTGGAAGGGGCGGTGAGGGTCATGGCAGTGGTGACTCCGGCGGCAAGGTTCACGGCGGTGGTCGATGGCGTGGCGCTGCATGGCAGGGCTTGGGAGGTGGTGTCGCTGGCGCCTCCGACCGTCGCCGCATGGCCTTCGCTGGCCAACAGGGCGAGCAGGGCCGACGCACTCAGGGCGATGCCGCGCCGAGCGAGCAGGATGCGCAGGGTGGCCAGGCCGCGGCTCACCAGTTGGTAGGCATTATCACGACTGACTCCCAAGGCCTTCGCGACCTCGTCGGCCGAGCATTCGGCAAGATACTGCATGCTGATCGCGATGCGCTGACGCTCTGGTAATGTCGCCAGACACTCGTCGAGGTGATCAAGCGCTTCGGGTCGAATGCCTGCCTCAAGGTGATTGAGCTGCGCCATCTGGTGTTCCGCCACACGCCGGCGCCCGGTGCCGCGTTGAGCCCGGCGACAGACGTTCCGCGCCACGCGCAACAGCCAGGCCACCAGTGCCGGGGCCCGGGATGCCGGGCCGGGGCGCCGCGCTAAGACGAGGAATACCGCTTGGATACAGTCATCGACGTCGTCAGCGGGGGCCTGGCGCAGACAGGCGGCACGAACCACACCCAGGTGGCGCGCCACCAGCACCGCAAAGGCCTCGCGGTCACCGCTGCGGTAGGATTCTAGGAGTTGGTCGTCGGGAGTATCATGCATCACAACCTGCTATCCCCGGATACAGGCCGGGTCTGACAATGAATTTGACTCCTTGAAAGACCGACCCAGAGGGCTGCCGACAGGGGGAGAGGACTCAGGGACATCCGTAGACGAGTTCGATATCTTGAAATCGCTGAAGACATGGAGATCGAGATCCACGCTCAGGGTCACGATCTCTGCGGACAAGTTGAATAAGACCGCTACGAGCCCGGGGCACTTGCGTGAACGCGACATTGACGGCGCCAGTTGAGGTCACCGAACGAAAACCCCCACCACCATGAGTTGGATTCCGCCCGTCCCCCACCTGCCCGTGACACCAGCGCAGGTAGCCCGCCTAAGACCTGAGGAGACCACGCCAGGCTGGTTCCAAGGCATGCTCAACCCAGCTTACTTTTCCGTGGTCTTGGCGATCAGTACGCTGCCCTTCGTACTGGTCAGTAGAAGTCCCTGAGGATCGGCGCTGATGCTCATTGGCCCGGTGATGATCGCGAGGAAATCCTGCTCAACCTTCATGGCGGCTTCGGATCCGGCCATCATGGTGGAAAACGGCTGACGGATGGTCAGCACGCCCTCGGCCATCACATAGCCGCCGCCGTAGCGATTGATCCCCGAGGTTCCATAGGCCCGACTCTCCTTGGCGTCGAGGAACAGGGTCGGAGCCGCCAGACCCTCCATGCGCTCCAGTGGCTGACCGTTCATGCTCAGGACGCGGTATTCCTTTGATACCTCCAATTCCACCGCGCCGAGGGCGCAACCGATGGTGAGCAATGCGAGCAGGGAGAGGATGCGCATGGGGGGTCTCAGGTGAAGGGAACGACGCGGGCGTTAGACGATGTGGCTTTATGGGGACGTCACCCATGGAACACATCAAGGAAGCTCAGTGATCCTGGGCCTGTGATGCACATCGCCCAGAGGTGAACCCATGGACGCACCCCCTGGGTGCCACGGATTGACTTCGCGCATGCCCCGGCCCTCTGTCATTCTCAACCTTCGCCGCCATGGCTCGGGGACGTCTAGCGCACCTCCAGAGATTCTCCATCCCGCGACGACGCCTGAACCGAGGGGTCCACCACGAAGAACGGCCGGGCATCGGGGGCGACGGGCGTCACGCGGACCTGCCGGAAATGAAGGCGCTGCGCGTGACGCAGGAAGAATCCGTACGAGGGCAAGCCGCTCCGCGAAAATTGGTGAGCATCGGGATAGCCCTTGGGATCCTCCGTGACCTTCGCGGCAGCCATCTCGGGCGTTCCACCACCCATCATCGACAGGTCGATACGTTGAAGCACGACGTCCTCGATCAAACCGCCGTCGATGCCCGAGATCATCGAGCCCTGGCGGAAATTGTCGCCACCCGTGATATCTTGGATCAGGATACGCTGGAGTTTCCCGATCTTGGCCGGCGGCATGCCCGGCATGACGCGCCCACGACTGCCGATGCGCAGGAAGATGGGGCAATCGGCCCGCTCAATGGTGCAATGCTCGATCACGATGTCTTCCACATCACCCCCATCCACGGTGGCCAGCGTGATGCCGGTGCTGGCCTGCTGGCGGCGCAAGCTGACCAGATGATCCGGGATGCCCCCCAGGCGAAGATTCCGTGCATAAATGCGCCGGAAGTCGCCCTGGGTATCCGTGCCAATCTTGAGGGCATTGCAGGTCGAAAAAAATGTACTGTTCTCAATCAGCACATCTTCAGTGGGACGCAAGCCCGCGCCCTTGAAGCACAGGGCATCATCCTCGGAATTGATGAAGCAGTCACGAATAATGACCCGACGGCAGCCATCGATGTCGAGGCCGTCGTTGTTGTAATTGACGTGGTTGATGACCTGCATGCGTTGAAAAATGAGGTCTTCGCAGTTGAGGTAGTTCTGCATCCAACAGGCCGCATTCCTGAGGGTGATGTCCTCAACCACCACCTGGCGAGAGTCGAGGATACGAATGCCAAAAGGCCGTCCTGGTGTCGCGGAAATCGTCTGCTTTCCAGGAAAATGCTTTTGGGAACCACGGAAATCGATTTCCCCCGGGCCACGGATGCCAATGCGTTCCACCCCCTCGGCGAAGATCAGGGACTGATTGGCGCCCATGTTGGTATCCATCACCGTCCGACGTTGCGCGACGTGATCCGGATAATCCCGCAGATCGAGACTTCCGAGGAGGCGGGATCCCTTGGCGATTTCGAGCATGACCCCGGATTTGAGGACGATGGTTCCCGTGACGTAATCACCTTTCGCGAAGGACACGACACCGCCACCAGCCCCCGAGCAGGCATCAATAGCCGCCTGGATGGCCTTCGTGTTGATCGTCACGCCGTCGGCCACGGCCTGGTGGACTTCCACCGGGAAGGAGCGCGATGGTACCGGCCACGGCGTGAGCGTGGTGCTGAGGCGATCCGCCATCCCACGGGCTTGCTCGTGGAGATGGGATTCCCAAGGGTGTTCAACGGCTTCGACTCCGCTCTTCCAACACAGGATGAGCAGGAGTAACAAGGGGAGAAGCAATGGGGTCGTCATGCTCACATAAGATAGACGCTCAACGACCAATTAAAGCGGTGACAGACTGCGGGGATGAGCCGGCACATATCCCCCTGGGAAAATCAGGCCGAACACCTCAGTGAGCGAGGGAATTGACACACCACCGCCATGATCACCCAACCGGTCACGCACGTGGGACCCAACCACACTCGCGGCAGTTCGCGGGCGTGGCTGGCGATAGGACCCCGACGGCTCAACGGCGTGAACCAGGTCCACGTGAGTCAGAATGGAATAAGCACCGAATTCATTCTATGACCCATGAACATTTACATCACTCTCGCGGTCACCACAAGATTTTCACCGCTGTATACGCTCGGGACGCCGTCTTCACGCCAGGATAAAGGCTCCCACCACTGATGGACGTCAAAAGAAGCATGGCGACTTGTGACGGCACAAACCGCTGAAACAAGCCATGAAACACCGGGCTGAATGTCTCTTGTCAAGGTCGGCATCCGGCATCGCGGATGTAAGACATTCACATTTGGCCTCATGTTTTCCTGCCCAGGAACCATCATTCCCGTCAAATCTCTCATTGAACTCTGACCATAATCATCTATTAGAATCGAATGATCGCTTCCAAAATTGTCACGGACAAACTTGAATGAAGTTGGCAATGAGAAACCACCCTCAACCACCTTCACCCGCTTCAATGAGGTGATCTTATGAATCCTTATATGGCCGATCCCATAAGGAGCCAACCAG
>CAIUVD010000207.1 GCA_903902515.1 uncultured Planctomycetota bacterium
CCGGGGTCCGGGGTCCGGGGTCCGGGGTCCCGTCGTCGAATCCTCGTGGGGCTTTCGCCACTCGCTGGGACTCGACTCCGCATGACCCCGGACCCCGGACCCCGGACCCCGGACATTGGTTCATTTGTCAGCTTCGAAGTACGTATACCCGTGAATGCCCGCACTGTAGGCATCCACGATTTCCCGACGTTCGGCGGGGGTGATGCGGTTTTCGCGCACCGCCCGTTCGGCCCGGTCGCGAACCATGGCCACGAGGTCCTTGGGGTCGTACTCGACATAGCCGAGCACGTCGGCCACCGAGTCGCCCTTGATTTCGTTGGTGAAATCAATGCGGCCGTCGTCGTCGACCCGCACGCTGACGATGTTGGTGTCGCCGAACAGGTTGTGCAGGTCCCCCAGGGTTTCCTGGTAGGCGCCGGCCAGGAACACCCCGAGGAGGTAGTCCTTGGTCGGATCCACTTCGTGCAGGGGCAGGGCCTTCTTCTCCTCGTGGAGGTCGATGAAGGTGTCGATCTTGCCGTCGCAGTCGCAGGTGATGTCGCTGATCGTGCCCATGCGCGACGGCCGCTCGTTCAGGCGGTGGATCGGCATGATCGGGAACTGCTGACCAATGGCCCAGGAATCCGGCAGGGATTGGAAAACCGAGAAGTTGGCGTAATAGATATCCGACAGGGCAACCGGCAGTTCCTTCAGTTCGTCGCTGACGTACTTCAGGCCGGTGCTGTCCTTGGCGATCTTGCCGACGGTCTGCCAGAACAACTGCTCGCCCATGGCCCGCTGACGCAGGGTCACGGCGCCGTGGATAAAGGCATCGCGGACCTGATCCCGGGCATAGATCGTGTCGTTGTAGCACTCTTGGAGATTCTTGGGCGTAACGCTGTCGCGGATCTCGACCAGGTTCTTGAGGAGTTCCGGGGGATTGGCCCCCAGGTCGATAACCCCATCGGCGGGGTAGTCGTCATCGAACCGGCTGGATTCGAGGATGTCGAAAATCAGGACCGAGGAGTAACTGACGAGGAAGCGACCCGACTCGCTGATGATGGTCGGGTGGGCCACGCCCGCCTTATCGCAGGAGGCCATCACCGTTTCGATGACGTCGGCGCAGTACTCCTTGATATCGTAATTGCGGGACGAGGCATAATTGGTGTGGCTGCCGTCGTAATCCACCGCCAGGCCGCCGCCGATGTCGAGGATGCCCATGGCGGCCCCCTCCTTGGCAAGGTCGACGTAGACGCGCACGGCCTCGGTGATGGCGGTGCGGATCGAGCTGATGTTGGGGATCTGGCTGCCGAGGTGGTAATGCACCATCTGCAGACAGTCGAGCATGCCCTTCTCGCGCAGGCGATCGACCACGCGGATGGTCTCGCTCATGGTCAAGCCGAACACCGAGCGATCGCCCGAGGATTCCGACCACTTGCCGTTGACCTTGGCCGACAATTTCAGACGCACGCCGATGCGCGGACGGACGCCCATCTTCTCAGCCCGCTCAATGACCTGCTCCAGTTCGGAGGGCATCTCCAGCACGATCAAGACCTGGGCGCCCATCTTCTGGCCCTGGAGGGCGAGGTCGATGAACTCGTTGTCCTTATAGCCATTGCAGACGATGTAGGCCTCGGGGTCCTGCATGTAGGCGAGGGCGATCAGCAATTCGCCTTTGGAACCCGCCTCAAGTCCGTGGTGATAGCGGCGGCCGAAGGTGGCGATCTCCTCAACCACCTGCTGCTGCTGGTTGACCTTGATGGGGTAGACGCCGCGGTAGGGCGCCTGGTAGCCGTTGGCGGCGATGGCCTCGGCAAAGGACTCGTTGATGCGCGCCACGGTGCGGTCGAGGATGTCGCGGAAACGCAGCAGCACGGGCATGGACAGACCACGCTCCTTGATGCCGGCCACCACTTCCATGAGACTGACTTCGCGGGTGTGGCCGTTATGGCCGAGTTTGGCGATGACCTCGCCCGCCGCATTGACGTCGAAGAAGTCTCCTCCCCAGGCTTTGATTCCGTAGAGTTCGGCGGACTGCTGGACGTTCCAGCGCTCAAGGGTCTCGGGCTTGGTACTCATAGTCCTCGGAGGGCCTCTTGCTGGGTAGGGCCAGGGGGTGCAGTCTGGCGGCGCGGGCGCGGGACATACCGTGTCGCCCCATGCATGCAATTGAAGTGAAGATCCCGGGAAGCCGCCACCGGCGCTTGCCCGCCGAATGGGAGGCCCAATCGGCCGTCCTAATCGCCTGGCCAAGGGCCTATGGCGACTGGGCGCCCTACCTCGCGGAAGTCCGTACCTGCTATCAGCAGCTGGCCGCCGCCATCGCCGCCCGGGCTCGTCTGCTGGTCCTCGCCGAGGATCCCGCAGCGGTTCGGGCCGCCCTGGGCACCATCCCCGCCGAGGTCATCGAAAGTCCGGCAGAGGATACCTGGACCCGTGACTACGGCCCGATCACGGTGTTGGAGGACGCACAACCCCGGATTCTCGATTTCGGGTTCAACGGCTGGGGCCTGAAGTTCGCCGCCGCCGGCGACAACCTGGCGACCCGGTCCCTGCACGCTGAGGGCCATCTCGGCAAGGCCCCCCTCCACACTGTTGGCCTGATTCTGGAGGGCGGCAGCATCGAATCCGACGGCCAGGGCACGATCCTGACCACGACCGCTTGCTTGATGTCGCCCCACCGCAATCCACACCTCGGCAAGGCCGAGGTCGAAGCCGCCCTGGCCCACCATCTGGGCGCCGACCGGATCCTGTGGCTCGACCATGGGCACCTCCAGGGCGACGACACGGATGCCCACGTCGACACCATCGCCCGCCTCTGCCCCAACGACACCATCGCTTATGTGCGCTGCGACGATCCGGCGGACGAGCACTACGCCGATTTCCAACGCCTTGAGGCCCAGCTGGCCACCCTCCGGACCCGCGATGGCCAGCCCTATCGCCTAGTGCCTCTGCCGTGGGCTGCGCCGCGCTTTGCCCCGGACGACGGCCGCCGTCTACCAGCGACCTACGCCAACTTCCTGCTGCTCAACGGCGCGGTGCTGATGCCGACCTACGGCGACCAGGCCAAGGACGCCGCTGCCGTGGCCGCCGCCCGGGTCGCCTGCCCGGGATACGAGGTGGTAACCGTGGATTGCTCCGCCCTCATCTGTCAGCACGGCTCCCTCCATTGCTCCACCATGCAGATCCCCCGCGAGGTCTTCCCATGAACACCCTTTCCGTCGGCTTGGTCCAGCAACGTTGGGCCGGTTCCCGCGATGCCATGATCGCCGCCACCGCCGCCGGCATCCGCCAAGCGGCCGCCCAGGGCGCTCGCTTGGTGGTGTGCCAGGAATTGCACACCGGGCCCTATTTTTGCCAGGTCGAGGACGTCGATCTTCACGATCTCTCCGAAACCATCCCCGGGCCATCCACGGCCTTCTTTGGGGCCTTGGCCAAGGAGCTGGGCATTGTCCTGGTCACCAGCCTGTTCGAACGCCGGGCCCCGGGCCTGGCTCACAATACCGCCGTAGTATTCGAGAAGGACGGCCAGATCGCCGGTAAATACCGCAAGATGCACATTCCGGACGATCCGGCCTACTACGAGAAGTTCTACTTCACCCCCGGCGACCTCGGCTTCACCCCCATCGACACCAGCGTCGGACGTCTGGGTGTCCTGGTGTGCTGGGACCAGTGGTACCCCGAGGCCGCCCGCCTGATGGCCATGGCCGGGGCGGACCTCCTCATCTACCCCACCGCCATTGGCTGGAACCCCCTCGACGACCAGGGTGAAAAAGACCGCCAGCGGGACGCCTGGGTGACCATCCAACGGGCCCACGCCGTGGCCAATGGCCTGCCGGTGATCGTCGTCAACCGCACCGGCCACGAAGCCTCCCCGGATCCCGCCGCCCCCGGCCTCGACTTCTGGGGCACGAGTTTCGTCGCGGGTCCCCAGGGTGAGTTCCTGGCCCAGGGCTCTATCGACACCGAACAAGTCCTGGTGGTCGAAGTCGACCGCACCCGCTCCGAGAACGTCCGCCGGTGGTGGCCGTTCCTGCGCGACCGCCGGATCGACGCCTACGGCGATCTGGTGAAGCGCTGGCGCTACTAAGCCCCACCCAGATAATGACGCCCATGGGCGAACTTCCCCTCTACCTGTATAGCACGGTCGCCATGACCGGGGTGGCGGCTGCCACCACGATCCACCATGCCTGGGTCGGATGGAAAAGTCAGGGCACCCAGGTCCACCGGGCCTTCGCTGCCATGTGTCTGGTGACGACCTGCGCCGGAGTCATTTACGTTGCGGAACAGACCTGGCCGATCGCCGAGGTTTTCCGCTTCGGCGAGCGCCTGCTATGGGCCACCCATCTGCTGACGGCCATCACCATGGCCCGCTTCGTGGCCACCTTCACGGAGCATCCCGCCAACCGGTTCCGGGTGGGCTTGACCATCAGCCTCGGCCTCTGCCTGGTGGCCCTGGCCCTGTGGCCCGAAGGCTACCAGTTACGACCCGAGCCCCTGCTGGCGGCCATCACCACCCCCTGGGGCGAACGGGTGTGGCAGAACACCACCATAGCCGGGCCCCTCTACTACCTCGCCTTCGGCCTGGTCGTCCTGACCTTCGGTTGGGCCTTTCTTACCACTTGGCGCGCTTGGCAACGATCCCACTCCCGGAGGTTCCTGACCCTGTTGGCAGGCCTGGTGATGGTCCACCTGGCAATGCTCAACGCCCTGACCTGGGACCTCTTTGGCATCCCCTCGATCCCGCTCATCATCCAAAGTCAGATCCTGCTCGTCCTGTTGATGGACTTCGTCCTCATGGAGCAGGCGGCCGAGGCCCAGGCAATCCGCCTGCGCCTCGCCCAGGTCGAGCAGTTCGCCACCATCGGGCGCCTGGCCAGCGGCGTTGCCCATGATTTCGGCAATGTCCTGACCGGCGTCACCGGCCATGCGGACTTGCTGGTGGAGGATCTCCAGGACCGGCCGGATCTCCAGCCCATGGCCAAGGCCATCGGCGATGCCGGTCGGCGGGGCACGGTCCTGGTCCGCCAATTGATGGCCATGGCCCGGGGTCCATCCATCGACCACACTGGGGCCGATGCCGGCCTCATCCTGCGCGAAATCGCGACCCTGGTCACCGCCGGAAATCGTGGCTTGGCGGTGCGTTGCGATGTGGCACCCCATCTGCGGGTGGCCGTGGAATCCGTGCGGCTCCATGCCGCGCTCCTGAACTTGGCCGTCAACGCCCGGGATGCCATGACCGGCGGAGGTCTCCTGATCCTCGGGGCAGCCCGCCGAGGCCCGGCCCCTGGCATGATCCTTCGTCATCAACCCCGCACCGAGGACCTGATCGAACTGTGGGTCACGGACAGTGGCACGGGCATCCCCCGGGAAATCGTTGACCGGATCTTCGATTTCCAGTTCACCACCAAGGGTGACCGCGGCACGGGCCTGGGATTGGCCCAGGTCGACGATCTCGTTCAACGGGGTGGCGGCGCCCTCGCCGTGGAATCGACCCCCGGGGTCGGCACGACCATGCGCATGTGGCTGCCAGCCCTGCCCGTGGAAGCCACCCCCCTGCGGGTGCGGCTGCCCGATGAGGGCACCTCCCTAGGGCCGGTACTGGCCGCGCATCTGCGCCGCCGGGGGCACCAAGTCATCACCGGCCCAGGCGAAGCCGACGTCCTGGTGGTCGATGCCGACGGTCTCGCCGATGGCATCACCAACCCGGCCGCCCTCGATGGGAAGTCTCCGATCATCCTCCTGATCTCTTCCCCCGACCAGGCCCGCTTGGCCCCCGGCGCCATGATCCTCTCGAAGCCCGTTGGTGTCGAAGCCGTCGAGGAAGCCCTGATCCAGGCGGTTGGCAAACCCAGCATCAGCAAGCGCACCTCGGCCATCATCCGTCGCCTGTAATCGGAAATACCACCATGCCCCGCTCCCTGCCCCTCCTGATGGTCCTGGCGCTGGGACTGTCGGCAGAGGAAGCGGAGACTGCCAGCGAGGCTGGAGCCGAGCCTAACGTCGCCGTCGTCGCCGCGCCCCTCCTGGCCACCTTCGAGGAACGTCGTCAGGCCCTGGTGGAGACCTTTGCCACCACCGGCAGCGAGGCCTTCGATCGTGCCGGGTGCCTCTTCACCCTGGGCCGTCACGCCGAGGCCCTGGTCCAGATCAACAAGGGCCTCGATCCCCTGGTGCCGGGCAACACGATCAACCGTTGGATGCATGGCGGCAACACGGGTTTCATCGCCTGGCCAGGAATTGACGCCTACCTTCGTTATGAAAAGTTCCTCGACGAGGCGACCAAGGAACGCTACCGCCGCATCTATACCACCGGGGTTTTCTACGCCCGACTCTCGACCAGTAATCACAAACTGATGGCGGCCCTGACGCGCTACCTGGCGACCCAGGTCTGGGGCCCAGACGCCTTCACCGCCGACCCGTACTTCACGACCAAAGACCCGTACATCATGGGCAAATTGAAGCCGGGCCAGCCCGTGTGGGGAACCCGCTTCGACGCCAAAGATCCCACCGGCGAAAAGTACCTGAAAGAGATCATCGCCGCCACCGTCCGGGGCGGGCCGGGGGAGTTCGCCTCACGACCCTATGGCGCCCAGAACATCCTGCCCCTGCTGACCTTGGCCGACGGCGCCAAGGACCGGACGATGGCCGCCCAGGCGCGTATCGCCTACGAGGTCTGTCTGGTGCAGTTCGCCCCGACCTGGCTGCGGGGCCACCTGGCGACCTTCGCCCCGCGCTCCTACCCGGATACCGAAAGCCAGGCACCGTGGGGCGTGGCCACCCTGCCCTGGCTCTACTTCGGTGGCGTCACCCCGACCCTGTCCCACGCCAAGGCCGCCGCCGCCGGAGCCCTCAGCAACTTTCGCCTGCCACCAACTATCGTCACCGCCGCCACCGACCGTTCCCAGCCGTATTTTTATCGGGCCTTCCTTAACGGATTTGCCCTCAACCACTACGTCAACCGGACCTATGCGCTGTTCTCCCGCTCGGCCAAGCGCGGAGGAAAACCCTGGCAGGGCCAGAGTTACCCCTGTGGCGTGATGTTCGACCAGGACCCGACCAAGGGCAGCCACCTGTGGATCACCAGCCCGGCCGCCGATGAGCCGGGGAAAATGGGCATCCACACCCACGGAGTACGGGCCAACGAGCAGGAAGTCCTGGGACGGGACAGTCTGTTGTTCGTCTTCAAGGCCGACAACCGCCTGCCCTACGCCCTCGGGTACGTGCCCGGCGGGTATCAGGCCGCCCTCAATGACAGCGCCAAGGATGGCCGCATTTACCTCCATTACGGGAGCGTTCTGATCGCCGTCACCGCCTCGATGCCCTTCACCTGGGATCCCGCGGCGGGCATCCGTGCCCCGGCCTCCAAGCCCCGGACCGGTGACTCAGAGTTCCGCGTTCAGGCCCCGGTCTGTGCCCTGGCCTTGGAAACCGCCCCACCTGGGGAATTTCCCGGCCCGGATGCGACCGCTCAGTTGGCCGCCTTCCGCGAGCGCCTGACCCGCCGCAGCGCCCTTCACCTGGACATCCCCCAGGTCGCCGCCCGCTACGGGAACCGCCACGGCGATACGGTGGAATGCACCTTTGGCGGCACCGACCGGGTGAACGGCCAGATCATCGACTACCAGACCTGGCCCACCTCCGAAAGTCCTTGGACCTCACAAAAGACCCCCGATGGCCCCCTGATGGTGACCGACGGGACCACGACCAGGACCTACGACTTCAAAGCCTGGACCATCACCGAGGCCCCGGGGAAACGCTGAAGCAAAAAAAACCCGGCCGTGAGGCCGGGTTTTTTGGTTGGGGTACAGGGATTCGAACCCCGACAGGCAGAGTCAGAATCTGCAGTCCTACCGTTAGACGATACCCCAGGATGTCCAAAGACGCACCGGTGATGGCGCGAGGGCGGAAAGTTAGCGGACCTCCTCATTTGTCAAGGCGGCCCCCTCGGCAGGACGGTCGCCGCCGGAGCGGTGGGTCCAGCGGCTGAGGTCCTCCGGATCGCCGCGCAGACGCGCCAAATCCGCCAGTCGGCGGGCCGTGGCCGGGCGGGGATCCAAAGCCCAAGCCCGCTCCAGGTGACGGCGGACATCCTCGTTGCGCTGATCGGCTTGGGCGAGGTCCGCGAGGCGCAGGTGCAGGGACGGATCCTCGGGCATGAGGATCAGGGCCCGGCTCAGGCAACGGGCCTCAGCGGCCGTATCCCCCACGGCCTGGGCGATGGCCGCCCGCACTCGCAGACTCGGCAGGTGGTCAGGCTCGCGCTTGAGGGCTTCATCAAAACGCGCCGACGCCCGTTCCTTGTCGCCCCGCATCCAAGCCACCCAACCGACACCGTAGGGGCCCCAGGCGCTCCACGGGGCGAGGCGGTCGATGTCCTCGTAGACGCTGCCGGCCGAACCGGGCCGCTCCAATTTCAGGTAGACCCGGGCCAGCAGCAGGCGCGGCTCGATCCAGGTCGGGCTGGCGGCCACCGCCTTTTCGCACCAGGGGATGGCCGCTTCCAGGTCGTCGGCCTGGATCATCAGCCGGGCCTTGAGGTAGGGCACCGAGGGATGGGTGCTGGCCGCCGCGATCAGGGCATCGACCTTGGTTCGGGCTCGGTCGAACAGGCCGTCCTCGACCAGGCGGGTGGCCTCATCAACGGCGGTGGCTTCGGCCTTGGCCCGGGGGTCTGGGGCCTGGTCAAAGGGCCGACCCGTCAGGGGATTGAGCATCCGACCCGACGTGGTGGCGACTCCGTTGGTGGAGATCTCCCCCATGGCGGCCACGGTCTGCACGGATCCACCGACGATAGCCGCCTCGCGGGTAGCGCAGCCGGTCAAGATCAGGACCACAAGAGACCATCGCTTCATACAAGCACCCTCGCCATGCCATCGGCCTTGGCCCGCACCTCGTCCCATTCGGCGGCCGGATCCGAGTCGGCGGTGATGCCACTGCCGGCCCACAGGGTCAGGCGGTCGCCCTCCACCAGGGCGGTACGGATGGCCACCGCCAACTGGCCGGCCTCGGCGGTGCGCCAGCCGAAAGCCCCGCAATAGGGGCCCCGGGGCCGACCCTCCAAGGTGGCGATGACCTGCATGGCCATTTTCTTCGGCGCCCCGGTGATGCTGCCCGCGGGAAACAGGGCCGTCAGGAGGTCTTCGGCGGTCGTCCCCGGACGCAGGGTGGCGACCACGTCGGCCACGAGGTGATGGACGTAGGGCAAGTCCATCAGGCGGGCGGCGGCGGCCACCCGCACGCTGCCGGGCACGGACACCCGGCCCAGGTCGTTGCGAGCCAGGTCGACGATCATCGCCAGTTCAGCCCGGTCCTTGGCCGAGGCCAGAAGATCAGCGCGCATCTCGTCCTCGCGGCCGGGTTCGCGACGGCGGGTGCCCTTAATCGGCGACGACACGGCGGCCGATCCACTCCAGGCCACCAGGTTTTCCGGGCTATGACTGATGACCGTCGGCTGCCCTGGGCGACGCAGGAAGGCCGCGAAGGGTGCAGGGCTGGCCCGCAGCAGGGCGGCGAACAGGGCCGCGTCATCACCGACCGCCAGACGGCCGGTGAACGGCACCGCCAGGTTGACCTGGTAGCAGTCGCCCCGGGCGATGCGGGCCTGGATGTCCCGGACCTTGGTCTGGTGCTCTTCGGCAGACCACGCGGGAACCAGGGGCGCCGCCAACCGTGGGGCCACCAAATCCGGGGCCGGTGGGGCCGGCATCCGCACCCCGGGGGCCGAGGTCCAGACGGCGCCTTCGTAGTCGTGCTGGACGATCACCGCCCCCTCGACCGGATCCCAGGCCCGGGCATCCGGCATGCCGGACGGCACCCCGGCCCCGGGAACGCCCCCGGCGACCAGGGCCCAGCCCCCGGGCCCGCCATGGAGGAGGGCCAGCGTCGGGTCGGTCCAGGCGATCACGGGATCGCACACCGCAGGCTGAGGTCGAGGGCGGTGACGCTGTGGGTCAATTCGCCGGTGCTGATGCGATCGACGCCGGTCTCCGCGAAACCCCGCACGGTGGTCAGGGTGATGCCACCGCTGGCCTCCAGAGCCACGGGCCGGCCGTCGGGGGCCGGACAGGCATCCCGGCGAAGGACCGCCGCCCGTACCTCGGCGGGCGGCAGATTGTCGAGCAGCACGATGTCGGCCCCGGCGTGGATGCAGGGTTCCAGGTCATCCAGACGTTCGATCTCGACCTCGACCACCACCTGGGACCCCAGGTGTTCCCGGCAGCGGCGCACGGCCTCGGCAGGGCCGCTGCCCAGGGGGCCCGAGGGCATGAGGGCGACGTGGTTGTCCTTGATGAGCACCTGGTCGTAGAGGCCGACCCGGTGGTTGTACCCACCACCCGCCGCCACCGCGTGTTTTTGGAGCAAGCGCAGGCCCGGGGTGGTTTTGCGGGTGTCGAGGATCTTGGCCCGGGTGCCGCGCACGGCGGCGACATACTTGGCGGTCAGCGTGCTGGTACCCGACAGGCGCTGGCACAGGTTGAGGGCCGTCCGCTCGACGATCAGCATGGCGGTAGCATCGGCCTCCATCCGCAGCACCACGTCGCCGGGGTGGGCGACGGTGCCGTCCAGCGCCGCCATCTCGATCCGCACCCGCTGGCCCAATTCGGTAAAGGTCCGCTCAAACAGGGCTAGGCCGCACACAACTCCGGCGGATTTGGCCGTGAGGGTCCCGCGCAGCCGAGCACCCGCAGGCACGGTGGCCCGGCAGGTCAGGTCACCGACCCACCGCAGGTCCTCCTGGAGGGCCAGGCGGATGATCGCCTGGACGTCGGCATGGTGATAGAGATCGCTCATCCGGCCCGTCCTCCGTACAGGGATTTCACCACCTCCTCGATGGAGGGTTTTTCAATGGCCACGTCAGCAATCGGCAGGCGGCCAAGGAGCCGCTGCAAGACCGCCGGTACCTCCCGGTCGCGGTCGAGGGCGGCGATCAGTTCCACCGGGCTGGTCTGGGTCCAGGCGATGCCCGGCTCCTCAAGATCCGGCCCCAGGGCCACCGGGCTGCTGAGGGTCAACTTCAGCCGCCGACCGCCCCCATAGCGGGCCACCAGGCCATCGAGGTCGCCGTCATGCATGATCGCCCCGTGGTCGATGACCACCACCCGGTGGGCCAGGGCCTCGATGTCCTGCATGTCGTGGGTGGTGAGGATGATGGTGGTGCCCTCGTCGCGGTTGAGGTCGGCCAGGAAGCCCCGCAGGCGGCTTTTGGTCACAACATCGACCCCGACGGTCGGTTCATCAAGGAACAGCACCTCGGGTCCATGCAACAGGCTCGCCGCCAGGTCGGCCTTCATGCGCTGGCCCAAGGACAATTTGCGAACCGGCGTCCGCAGAAACGGCCCCAGTTCCAAGACCGGCTCAAAACGCTTCAGGCGGGCGTCGAAGACCTCCTGGGGGACGCCATACAGGTGGCGCAGGAGGTCGAAACTCTCGCCCACCGCCAGGTCCCACCACAACTGGGACCGTTGACCAAACACCGCCCCGACCTTGGCCACAAAGGCCTGCCGCTGACGGTGGGGATCGAACCCCGCCACCTGAATGGTGCCCTTGGTGGGCCGCAGGATGCCCGTCAGCATCTTGATGGTGGTGCTCTTCCCCGCGCCGTTGGGCCCAATGTAGCCCACGATCTGCCCCCGGGGGATGGTCAGGTCGATGCCGGCCACGGCGGTCAGTTCCCGATACCGCCGATCGAACAGATCCCGCAGGGATCCCATCACGCCGGGTCGGCGGTCGAAGGTCTTAAAGACCTTGGTCAGGCCGGTGGCTTGGATGGCGGGCATTTTTACAGGGAGAGGGGAGAGGGGAGAGGGGAGAGGTGGAACGACCGGTCCAAGGCCCTGCGGAGGAGGTCGGGCGCTTCGGAACCTAGACCGTGCCCGGGGATTACCAGTTCGCACCCCCTCTCCCCTCTCCCCTC
>CAIUVD010000208.1 GCA_903902515.1 uncultured Planctomycetota bacterium
ACCCCGGACCCCGGACCCCGGACCCCGGACCGTGGGCCGCAGGTCCACTTCCGCCGCGCCCTCCGTCGTCATCCCCGCCGTGGCGCCCTGACGGGGTGGGGCGCCCTGACGCCGGTACCCTGGTCCGCCGAAGGCGTCTTCACCCCCGATGATGCCGACCCCGGCGACCGGTTGGATTACCACACCGGCACCGCCTATCCCCAGGACGCGGCCAGCCAGGTGCCGGTACAGCTGCTGGATCCTCGGCCGGGCGAGATCCTGGTCGACACCTGCGCCGCCCCCGGCAGCAAAACGACCCAGATGGGCCTTCGTCTGGGGGATGACGGGCTGATCGTGGCCTGTGATGCGTCCAAGCCTCGGCGACAGGTCCTGGTGGAAAACCTCGCCCGCCAGGGCGTGGGCTGCGCGGTGGTCACCCCCATGCCGGTGGAGACCCTGGCCGAACGCTTTCCCGGGGCCGCCGACGCCCTGCTGGTGGACGCGCCGTGCAGCGGCCACGAGGCGCGCAGCGACAAGCAGGTGGCGCGTATGGCCCTGCGGCAACTCGCCCTGCTGACCGCCGTCGCCCCCCTGGTGCGGGACGGCGGGCGGTTGGTGTATTCGACCTGTACGGCCTACGAGCCCGAGGATGAAGGAGTGATCCTCCAGTTCCTCGAACGTCATCCGGCCTGGCGGCCCGTCCCCCGGACCCTGCCGGGCTGCGGTACGGATCGCCGGGGCCTGGGCGGCATCCGTCTGACCCCCGAGGACCAGGGTACGGAACCCTTCTTCGCCATTCTGCTGGAAAAATCTGGGGACGGCGTGGCCGGTGGCTTCGACGGCGTCGAGCCTCCCCAGAATCCCACGCTGCCGGGCTTCGGCTGGAGCCGGGGCAATGCCCGGTTCCTCGGCAGCCGCCAGGCCGCCGCCGCTGCCCTGCCGAGCGAGGCCCGGGGCCTTTTGTTGGGTCATGGGGCCAAGCACGACCCCTGGGGCGACCAGGGCCTGATCGAGCGGGGCCTCGCGGCGGAGGTCGTCGACCGGGCCACCGCTCTCCGCCTGTGGGCCGGGGAGAGCGTTTCCGGACTGGTGCCCGACGCCCTAGTCAAAACCGCTGACGGCGCACCCCTGGGGCGGCTGGACGGACGCGGGGAACGACTGCTGATGCCGAGTCGGATGTACCGGGGCGGGCTCTGCTGATACATCCAGGGGCGGTGAGGGCTCAGCGGCGGCGGCCGGGGGCCTTCAATTGCTCGGCTTTGACCACCGCTTCCAGGTCGGCCACCGCCCGGTCGAGGTCGTCGTTGAAGATCAGGTAGTCGTACTCGGACCAGCGGGCCAATTCGGCGTCGGCTTCTTCCAACCGCCGGCGGATGGTGTCCTCGTCCTCGGTGCCCCGGCCGCGCAGGCGGCGCTCAATCTCGGCGTGGGTCGGGGGGACGACAAAAATCTGCACCGCCTGGGGAAACGACAGGCGGATTTGCAGGGCGCCCTGGACATCCACATCTTTGATCACCCCGCGACCGGCCGACAGGCTCTCCTCGACGAAGGCCCGGGTGGTGCCGTAACTGTGGCGACCGAAAACCGTGGCGTGTTCGAGGAAGGCTCCGGCGTCGATCCGATGGCGGAACTCCTCGGGCGTGGTGAAGAAGTAGTCGACGCCGTCCTTTTCAGCCCCCCGCGGGGCCCGGGTGGTGACGCTCAGGCAGCGAATGACCCCGGGGTTGCGGGCCAGGAACCGCTGGATGACGGTGCTTTTGCCCGAACCGCTGGGGCCCGAAAGGACGAGGAACAGGGCCTGGGGGCCATGGGCGGGGTAGGTCATGGGGTCGGATGGGCCTGATGCTTCAGACGGGTGGCTTCGGCGCGGCCGAGCCAGGCCTCGACGGCCAGGTGGACGAGGTACAGCAGCGGCGTGCTGGCGATGGCGATACCGACCTTCACGACGTAGTTGGTGGTCGACACCTGGGCGGCGCCGGCGGTGGCCCAGGGTTCCTGGCCGAGGGCCAAGGGGATAAACACAAAGGCCACGAAGATGACCACGAAACTATCCACCAACTGGGAGCCGAAGGTGCTGGCCTGGGCGCGCAGCCACAGGGCCCGGTCGCCCGTCAGGCGGCGCAGGCGGCCGAACAGGATCACATCCAGCCACTGACCGAGGGCGAAGGCGCAAATGCTGCCGACGACGATGGCCCACGCCGGGGCCAGGACATTGCGCACCGACTGGTCCATTTGTTCGGCCGTAACCGCTGGGTTGAAACTGACCGTGGGCACGGCAACGGTGGCCATCACCACCGGCTGCAGCACTAACAGCACGGTGATGGCCACCACCGTCAGGGCCCGGACCACCGTCCGGCCGTAGTACTCGTTGATGATGTCCGTGAGCAGAAACGTCAGGGGGAAGGCCAGGGTGCCGGCGGTCATGATGAACACCGCCCCGTCCCCCAGGCCCAGGTCCTTGGGCCCGAGGCCAAAGACCGAGAAACTGAACAACTTGGCCCCGATCAAATCGCCGGTCACATAGAAGCCGGTGAAAATGCCGCAGAGCAGCAAGAGGAGCCACAGACTACGACCAGCGAAGGATGGAGATGACATGGGGGGCGGATGCTCTCACCGACCTATGCTGGGCAAGGTGTGCATTCGAAGGTCCGGGGTCCGGGGTCCG